>CABYSN010000005.1 GCA_902521645.1 Planctomycetota bacterium | reverse complement strand
TATCAAGGTCCGGCGCACCGTGCGGTCGTCACTCTCGATCTCGGCGAATGGGGCGATGATCATCCCGTTCATCGTCAGGTGGACGGGCTCATCGGTGCACTGGACAGCCTGTGGACGACGCGACACGAACGATTGATGCGAATATTTCTCGCCAACACCCGTGCGAGACGTCATGAATATCTGGGTCGATTGCATGGCGATGTCTCGCGTTTCGAAAGGGCATGGGCGGATCTCACGAGAGACCGTGACCATTGGGACCATTTGCTCGAGGACTTCGCGCGTGGTGAATTGCGGCGATCAGACACGGACCGTGCTCGCATCGAGAATCAGCTGACCGATGTCGCCTTCAGTCGGTTTCTGATCGAGGGTTCCATTCCCGAGAGCTGGGCCAGGGTCATGAGTGAGATCCACTCGAAGTCTCTCCTGGTCGTGAGTGCCGAATCCGTCGGTTCCACCGACGCCTTCCGTTGTGAATTCAATGATGGGCGGACCTCCTTCGTCGGTGGCAATCCTTTCGATGCGATTTCGGTCCTGAAAAGGGATCTCATGGTGCCTTCGGATCAGAGGCGATCCGAGATCAATGTGCTGTTCGAAGCCGACCGGATCACGCCGACGCGTCAGCTCGAGTACCCATGGTTCCACTGGTTCGAACTTCTGGCTCGCACGGCGCGAGAAGGCGACCGTCCCTTCCGATTTCCCGCCACCGATGAGGAACGGAAGCTGATCTGGGATTTCGTCCTGAATCGCTCCCAGGGAATCGGGACTCTGATCGCCCTGCGTTCCCACAGATTGCTTTCGGAGTTCGGAGTCGAATCGAAAACCCCGGTCGAGCCCGAGCGGGGAGGCCCGCTTTTCGATCTCTACCATGATCTGCGCGCCCGACCTGAAGAGCTCTTCATGCGTGCCCCTTATTAATCTTCCGGGTGAACTCCACCTGAGCTTGCAAGGATTTCAACGTGAACAGTCAAGCCTCGACGCTCCTGCTTCTGATGGCACTTGCCGCATCCTCCTGCCAGACCACTCGAGTCGCACCGCCCCCTCAACCCGGGACCGTGGTCATGTCCGACCATGTGAAGCCCGACATCCTCATGGTGGTGGTCGATGATCTGGGCTGGAATGATGTCGGCTACAGCGGGGGTCGCAGTCACCTCACGCCCAGAATCGATGCGTTCGCCCGGGATGCCGTCTTCTTCGACAACGCCTATTCGGACGCACCGAATTGCGCGCCGAGTCGTTGCAGCATGCTGACCGGACTTGCCACACCTCGTCACGGCGTGCTCACGGTCGGTTCCTCCCGCCGAGGGAAGGCGCAGATGCGCAGGATCGAGCCGGTGCCTTCGATCCGTTTTCTTTCGCCCGACGTGACCACGCTGCCTGATCGACTGCTCGAGAACGGCTATCGAACGGTCCACATCGGAAAATTCCATGTCGGCCTCGATCCATTCGATTACGGGTTCTCGGATCAGGTCGCCGGAAGCGGTCTCGGTCATCCCAAATCCTATTCGAGCCCTTATCGCAACCCGGCGCTCGAGGATGGCCCCGAGGGTGAATACCTGACGGACCGTCTTGCTGATGAAGCGATCCGTTTCATGGAATCCGACGAGGATCAGCCGTTGTTCATGCATCTGTCATTCTTCTCGGTTCATACCCCCATACAGCCACGCTCGGATCTGTTCGAGGATTCCCGTCAGAGAATGCCCGAGGCCCGCCGGATCGAACAGCGTTATGACGCGATGGTCTCGGCAGTGGATGAAGCCTTCGGTCGTGTTCTCGACGTCTTTGAAACACGTCGAAGACCCGGGATGATCATCTTCACATCCGACCATGGTGGCTACGGCCCTCTCGCCGACAATGGCCCGCTGCGAGGATCCAAGGGCATGCTCTATGAAGGAGGCATCAGAGTCCCCTCCTGGTCCGCTGGCCCGGAGAAGATGAAGGCGCATGTCATCACGATCCGGTCCTTCTTCGTGATCTTGTTCCGACCATCCTCGAAGTCTCAGGAACATCTCATGTCGCGAATGATTTCGACGCCGTCGCGATTTCCTCTGATGGCAAGGAGGATTCCTCCATCGAACGTCCACTACACTGGCACTTTCCCGTCTATCTCGAACGGGATTCGAGTGTGGAAGGTCCATGGCGAACCACGCCCGTGGCCGCCGTCCGAAAGGGGGACTACAAGTTGATTGAATTCTTCGAGGACGGTCATCTGGAACTCTATGATCTGCGTCATGATCCTTCAGAATCGAACAATCTCGTCATGACCTCCCCTGAGATCGTGTCGGACCTGCAATCCGAGATGGTTCGCTGGCGACGACGTGTCGGCGCGCAACTGCCTTCGTCGATCGCCACTTCGAATGGAGGAGCCTGATGTCTCATTCGGATTTCGAAGAAGATCCTTCCGAACCCGAGGAACGGCAGCAGATCACCAAACTCGACCTCACGGACTATCAGCTGTCTCGTGTCCGAAGAATCGGTGCACTTGGTCCAGAGGCTTCCCAGGCGAAGCAGATGATCGATCAGCTTGCTCAGGTCTTTGGAGAGGCCGAGGTCGAAGCTGAAAGCGTCTCGGCGGTCTCGCTTGGAGAGCGGACGATTCTGATGATCGAGATCGGCACGGGGGACACCGACGAGATCGTCACTTTTCTCGGCGGAATCCTCGCCAAGGAATTGCGGGGCCCCGTGGTCGGATTGATCGGCAATCGGGCATTCACCCATCGTCTCAACGTCGCCCTGGATGCTGCAGGGCACGGCACGAATCTCCTTCTACCGGACGAGATCATCTGGGTCATTCCGGCCTCCCTGGAGCCGACCTTCAAGGATCTCGATGATGCCTTTGATCAATCGGAAGCGGATGGCGACGAGGGGTGACGTCGACATTTTGCGATAACTCCATTTCGGGCATGGAATTAGGCCTCGTGATTTGTGTTCGAATCACGTATTTGATAAACTGGCTCGACTATGGCTAAAAAGACCGCAAAACGTCCCTCTTCCGCCTCCAAAGCAGGAACGACCGGGACCCTCAAGAAATCATCTCGCACCAAATCAGCGTCATCCAAGGCTGGTTCGAGCTCGACCTCCACGACCAAGCGAGCTGCCTCATCACTTGAACTGAAGCCAAGGGCTTCGAAGACGAAGATCATCAGCCCCGCATCGATCACGTCCTACCCCAACGCGGTGAAATATCTTCTCAATCGTCCCGATTTCGAGCGGATGCGGGTGATTCGGGACGTCGAGTCCTTCAAGCTCGATCGTATGCGCACGCTTCTGAGCGCCCTCGGCGATCCCCACGAACAGGTTCGGACGATCCACATCGCCGGAACGGTCGGCAAAGGATCGACCTCGGCGATGGTCGGTGCCATGCTTCATGAGTGCGGTTACGCCGTGGGATCCTACACCTCGCCTCATCTCACGGATCTGCGGGAACGCGTCTGCATCGATGGGGAGATGATCGCCCATGCGACATTCGTGGTCTTGATGAAGAAGATCGCGGAAGTGGTCGAGGGTCTTGATTTCGTGCCCACTTTCTTCGAGATCATGACCGCGCTCGCATTCATGCACTTCGCGGAGGAAGCGGTCGACATCGCCATCATCGAGGCGGGCCTTGGTGGTCGTCTCGACTGTACGAACGTCATCAAGCCGGAAGCCATCGCGATCACGAAGATCGCGCTTGATCATGAACGCATTCTCGGAAACACGCTTGTCGACATCGCCCGGGAAAAAGCCGGGATCTTCAAGAAGGATGTTCCCTGCCTGACTTTCGAGCAGGACCCCGAGGTGGATGCCGTCTTCCAGAGCGCCGCCGACGAATGCGGCGCACCTCTGCAGATCGTGAATCGGGACATCGAATTCAGCAACCGCTTCTGTTCCACCAACGAACTCGGGCCGCATACGAGGGTGTGTCTCTACACCGACTTGAGTCGACTCGAGCATCTTCCCGTGCCACTTGCCGGCGAGCATCAGGCGCTCAATTGCGGTCTCGCACTGGGATTGATGGATCTTCTCAAGCGTGCCGGTTTCAAGTGCCCCGATGACCGTCTCACACACGGTCTGGCCAAGACGAAAATGAGCGGGCGGATGCAGCTGGCCTGGAAGAGCCCTCGCATTCTCGTGGATGGCGCGCACAACCCCGAATCGCTGGGTGCGCTGATGCGCTGCGTCGGGGCGCACCTTCCCTACGATTCCATGGTCTGCATCTTCGGTTGCTGTCAGGACAAGAATGTCGAGGAGATGTTGAATCGGGTGAATCTGGGTGCCGACAAGATCATCTTCACCCGTGCGCAGGGCAATCCGCGTGCCGCCGATCCCGTCGACCTTCAGCGCACTTTCACGGAACTCAGTGGAAAGATGAGCCAGATCGCCGACACCATTCCGGAAGCCATCGAACTGGCTTCCCGGGCCGTCAGTCGTGAAGATCTCATCTGTGTCACCGGGAGCTTCTATCTGGTCGGTGAGACCTTGAAGCACCTCGACAAGATGCGCTGATTCGACCTCGGCGTGTCAGGATGCACCCCGATTGGTAGAGTCGTGAACAACGGGGAGATCGCGCCCCGGCACATCACATCCGTCTCACGACCAGGATCCGCTTTCAGATGACCGATCAGAATCAAGATCGCCCTTCCCATCGCTACGACGCCACCGTCGCCAACGCTCTCGAGTCACGCTGGCAGTCATGGTGGGACGAACAGGGGACCTACGTCGTCGGAAATCCCGGTGACTCCAGATTCGATGAAGGTCGGCCGAAGTACTACTGTCTCGACATGTTTCCCTATCCATCGGGAGCAGGTCTTCATGTCGGTCATCCCGAGGGGTACATCGGAAGCGACATCATCTCACGCTTCAAGAGGATGAATGGTTTCAATGTCCTCCATCCGATGGGCTTCGACTCCTTCGGACTTCCCGCAGAGCAGTATGCGGTCCAGACCGGAGTCCACCCCAGGGACACCACGATCAAGGCCATCAACACCTTCCGACGGCAGCTGAAGGGATTCGGTTTCAGTTACGACTGGTCGCGTGAGATTTCCACCACGGATGAATCCTATTACCGCTGGACTCAATGGATCTGGCTGAAGGCCTATCAGTCCTTTTTCGATCCCGCGACACAGAAGGCGTCGCCCATCGGTCGGTTGCTCGACCAACTGGAATCAGGTTCGGTGCAGCCGTTCGATGTCGATGGAACGCAGATGCAATGGTCCGCCATGGATGACTCCTCTCGGCGTGACTATCTCGACACTCGTCGCCTCGCCTATCTCGGAGAGCAGACGGTGAACTGGTGTCCTCGGCTCGGCACGGTGCTTGCCAACGAGGAGGTGATCGATGGACGAAGCGAACGCGGGGGTTTTCCGGTCCTGCGAAAGCCTCTTCGGCAGTGGATGTTCAGAATCACCGAATACGCCGATCGACTGCTCGAGGATCTCGATGTCGTGGACTGGCCCGAATCGACCCGCACGATGCAGCGTGAATGGATCGGTCGATCGGAAGGTGCGACCATACGTTTTCCCGTCGGTGACGGGGATCTGGAGATCTTCACGACGCGTCCCGACACGATCTTCGGAGCGACATACATGGTGGTGGCTCCCGAGCATCCTCTCGTCGATTCGGTCATCGCAGCAGGATGCGATTCGGCGCTGACCGAGTATGTCACCGCTTCCCGAAACCGATCCGATGTCGATCGAATGGCTGATTCGAAGGAGAAGACGGGCGTCTCTCTGGGGATCGAAGCGACGAATCCCGCGACTGGACGATCGATACCGGTCTGGACCGCGGATTACGTGCTTGCTGGCTACGGGACCGGCGCCATCATGGCCGTCCCCGGCCACGATCAGCGCGATCATGATTTCGCCAGAGCCTTCGACCTCCCGATCGTGTCCGTCGTCGAGGGCGGTGACGACGTGGAACACGCTGCATGGTGTGGTTCAGGCAACGCGATGAACAGCGTCAACGATCGGATCTCTCTCGACGGCCTCGACACCCAATCCGCCAAGGATGTCGTCATCGACTGGCTGGAGTCCGAGGGATGCGGGAATCGTCACGTCAATTACAAGCTTCGAGACTGGCTCTTCAGTCGTCAGCGTTACTGGGGGGAGCCCTTCCCGATCGTCTATGACGAACAGGGGCGTCATTACCCTGTCTCTGATTCCGCGCTTCCCGTGATGCTTCCCGAACTCGAGGACTACGAACCCGTCGAGAGCGACGAGCCGACGCCGCCTCTTGGAAAGGCGCTCGACTGGGTCAACACGACTGCGGGAGAAGCCGGCGTGGATCCGGATCTTCTTGATCCGGACACTCCGGTCAGACGTGAGACCAACACCATGCCCGGCTGGGCGGGATCCTGCTGGTATTTTCTCAGGTACTGCAGCCCGTCATGCGAAGATCGATTCGTCGATCCCAGAGCCGAGCGTTACTGGTTGCTGAGTGAACGTTCGAAGCCTTCCGACGTCTCACTGGCTCCCGGAGAGGAGTCCTTCGACGCGAAGAACAACCAGGTCGGAGGCGTGGATCTCTACATCGGAGGTGCGGAGCACGCGGTCCTGCATCTGCTCTACGCCCGATTCTGGCACAAGATTCTCTTCGACCTCGGTGAGGTGTCCACTCCCGAGCCGATGAACAAGCTCTTCCACCAGGGGATGATCACGTCGTTCGCCTACAAGCGTGCCGATGGATCTCTGGTCGCTGTCGACGCGGTCTGCGAACGTGATGGTGGTCACGTCGAGCGAGAGACGGGGGAATCGGTCGAGCGGATCGTGGCGAAGATGTCCAAATCTCTCCGCAACGTCGTGAACCCCGATGACGTCGTCGCCGAATACGGAGCCGACACCATGCGTCTCTACGAGATGTACATGGGTCCGCTCGAGGCTTCGGCGCCCTGGAACACCCGGGACATCGTCGGTGTCCATCGTTTCCTCCAGCGGGCATGGCGCCTCGTCATCGACGAGGAGAATGGGGCGCTCCATCTTCTCGAAGAGGGCGACGATGCGGTCGAGCGAAGTCTTCATCGGACGATCCACAAGGTCGGCGAGGACATTCAGCGACTTGCATTCAACACCGCGATCGCGGCCATGATCGAATTCGTGAACGAAGCCACCGGTGTCGGTCTGTCCCGTGCCCAGTTCGAGAAGTTCACGCTTCTGCTCGCTCCCTTCGTCCCTCATGTCGCGGAGGAGTTCTGGCATCGACTGGGCCGTGAATCATCGGTCGCGCTCGAGTCCTGGCCCGTCTTCGATCCCTCCATGCTGGTGGATGATCAGGTGGAGATCCCGGTGCAGATTCTTGGCAAGGTGAGAAGTCGGATTCTCGTCGCCGCTGATGCCGACCAGAAGACTCTGGAAGCGGCCGCTCTCGCCGATGAGCGGATCAGTGAACTTCTCGAAGGGCTCACCGTTCGAAAGATGGTCGTCGTACCCGGTCGTCTGGTGAACATCGTCGCCAACTGACCTATCGATTGATGCGAGTCGAAGATCCATGAGTTCCGAACAGTCCAACTCCGACTTTCCACTTCCGGTGTTCGGTGAGTCCTCCGACGGTGTCTGGGGTCTTCCTGAACCTGTTCCATCCACCATCCTCCTCGCGCTTCCCGGCGACGTGATGCCGGCGCATGATCTTCTGCAGGCGGTGCTGTCCGGTGTCGGGGATCAGGAGTCGAAATTCGTCGAGTTGGACGTCCCCTTGAACGGTCCTCCTTTCGCGCTCTGGGTGAAGGCGATCGGTCTTGCGGAACACCCGGTGCCACTGATCGTCTGGTGTGAGAAGATCGAGAATCACCGAGGTCTGCCCGAGGTGGCCGCCGAAGCTCGTTGGATGGTGGGGGTCCAGACCGTGCTGGATCCCGAACGACCGCTGGAGGTCTGGTCCGACATGGCTTCTCTGCTGCATGGTGCCTGGCCTGAATCCACCGCCATGCTCGATGAGGAGACGGAGCAGTGGTTCTCGGGATCTGAGGTCGCCTTCAGATTCGCTTCGGATCCTCCGTCCTTCGATGAGCATGCGCTCTTCAGGATCCACGCGGCGGCGACTCATGAGCGACCCGAGGAAGGTTCCTCGGTCTGGTTGAGAACACAGGGACTGCATCGATGTGGCCGCCCCGAGCTCGAGATGCTCGAGGTCCCGGGTGATCTGCTGCCCGTCGCCGCGGAACTTCTCGAGTCGGTGGGGGGACTCATCCTCATGAAGGGAATTCCTGATCCCGACGTCGTCTTCCCGGCGGGGATGGGCGTCGCCTTGCGGTTGCGCACCTGGCAGGACCAGGCCGCTTCGCTCTCCCCCGGATCGATCGGCAACAACGAACACCGGTCTTCTCTCGAGGAGAGCATCGGTGGAGATCTCACCCGGGGGCGGGCCGTGTTGTGCGGTCATGAACCTCGAGGGCGTTTCGGTTCGATCTACACCTGGCCCTCCGACGTGGTGGAAGGTCTGATTTCCGGAAGCTGCGCTCTGGAAAGGACGCCTGCCTGGTCGTTGGTACGCTCGCTCCAGGCACGGCAGACGTGGTCGCAGCTTCTCGAAGCGCATGCTTCGGGTCATTCCATGATCGCATGCCTCGCGCTCGGGGAAGATGGTGACGATCGGCTTCACACCTGGATTCATGTCCAGCAAGCAAGTGCATACGAGGTCACTGGTACGCTTCTTCAGGATGGAGCTGGTCGTCGTCGCGGAGACTCCGCCACCTGCCTTGTCGCTCAGGTCATCGACTGGGCCTTCGAACAATCCCCCGAGGACGGAGGGCCCGCATGACTCCCGATGATGGATCGGTCGCCCCGCTGGTCAGACTCTGCTCATGTCGGCACGAACTCGAAGCCCAGTCGCTTCGCGCCGTGCTCGAAGATGCCGGAATCTCCGCGGTGGTGGATTCATCGCCTTTCGCCGCGATTCCCTGCGACTGGATGCCTGGCAGCGAAGTCGCTGTCCGGGTTCCACGCGATCAGTTCGATCTGGCGAAGCAGACGCTTGAGATTTCCCGGATCCATGCGGAATCGATCGACTGGGACGAGGTGGATCTGGGTGAGATGCCGACCGAAGTCAGGGACGTCATCGAGCAACGTCAGGTCGTGCATGGGTTCGGTCGTCTCATCGGGGTGTCCGGGCTGATCATCGGTTTCGCGATTCTGGTCATGTGCACCATCGCAATCATTGTCATGTCCTTGAACTGAGTGTCTTCTTCGGAGTGCCGCATGTCCCCTTCATCTCTCTTCCGCACGGTCTCTCTGGTGTTCTTGCTCTGCGGTTCACTTGGATGCTCGAGTGGTCATGTGCTGGCAGGTCGTGTCGTCAACGCCCAGTCTCCCGGT
This sequence comes from Planctomycetota bacterium, assembly GCA_902521645.1. Taxonomy (GTDB): domain Bacteria; phylum Planctomycetota; class Phycisphaerae; order Phycisphaerales; family SM1A02; genus UBA8087. The sequence continues at coordinate 35,427 of CABYSN010000005.1, read as the reverse complement.
GGTCGTCTGGTGCAGAGCGTCGACAACGATCCGCTTTCGATTCCCGGTCGACAGGTCTCCGGAGCCACCATCGAACTGATTCGAGATCCCAAGAGCATGAATCGAAGGGTCGTCGCACGAGCCGGAAGTCAGTCCGATGGTTCGTTCCTTCTCGATGTGGATGCCTTCGGAGCGGGTTGGATGGTCGAAGAATGGCTTTTTCGATGCACGCATCCCCGGAACAGAACCGTCGAGTTCTTCGGAGAGCTCCCTTCCAATCTCTCTGATTTCCTTCTGATCTTCGACATGGTCCCCGGTGCTCCAGCCCCGAAAATCGATGAGATGGACGCGGAACGTGAAAGAATGCGCAGAGAGTTGGAGCTCTACGGTCGTTGAGGTTCGTATGCTCTTCCTGACATGATGATGCGTTATCACATCAACCTCTCCGGAATCCTCTTCGTGGTTCTGACGCTTCTCGTCGGACTTGCCGCGGCGCAGAGGCCGAACAATCTGGTGGTATGGGGGTTCGGCGTACTTCTGGCCATGATCCTGATTTCAGGAGTGGTGAGTGCGAAGATGGTGCGCAATCTTCGTGTCACCAGACTCGAGACCAGGAGTGCCTCGAGCGGTTCACCGCTCATGGTCAAGTATCTGGTCGAGAACCGGTCGCGAAAACGTTCCGTCTTCGCCATCAGACTTCAAGAAGTCCTCACCTCACGTCCGATCAGGGAGCGTCTCGTCACTCGTGGTGCCAATCGTTCCGACGGCTGGTTGTCTCGCATCGCACCGGGCGAGTCTCAGGTCTGTGATGCCGTTCTTCCCCCGTTTCATCGAGGAGCTCTTCAACTCGAACGTGTGCGGGTCGTGACCGCCTTTCCTTTCGGCTTCATCGACCGACGCGTCGATTTCGAGCTGGAGCAGGAGATCCTCGTTCAGCCCACGATTCATCCATTGAAGAGCGATCTGATCCGTTCGGTATCGCAGGGCGAACTGGGTGGTATCGGGGTGTCCTCCCGGCCCGGTCCGGGAGAGGACTTCTTTTCAATACGGGAGTTCAAGCCCGGAGACAGTGTGCGCCAGGTCTTCTGGAAACGACCCCAGGCGAATGACGACCTCCTGGTCATCCAACGTTCCGAATCGACTCCGCCCCGAGTGCGCGTCATGCTGGATCTCTCCGAGGATCCCTCCAAGCTTCGATTCGATTCCAAGCGGAATTTCGACGCCCGTCAACTGGAAGAGCGTGCGATCACCATGGCGGCGTCTCTGTGTGCCTGCGCGGAGAACGAAGGTCTCGAATTCGGCCTGACCGTTCATGGCTTCGATGACCGACCTCTTCCGCTTCGACGTGGCTACTGGCATCTCCAGCGCCTGCTTGCGGGTCTTGCGGTCCTCGATCTCACGGAGGCAAGAGCGATGAAAGCCGTCCAACCAGCCAATGCAAGCGAGCGTTGCGCGGTGGTGGTGGTGCATCCGGCGCGCATCAATCCCGATCGGGGCCCATCCCATGCCTGGCATTGGAGCGCGACGAGGATCGAGGAATTTCTCGATCTCGAATCGATCGAGGATCTTCAATCGCACTCCTCCCCTGGGCCTGACGTTCTCGCCGACGAGGTGCTGGCATGACCCTGCGCAGACTCTTCAGGTTCTGGTTGCTGGTCTTGATCGTTCTTTCGGTCGCGGCCGTCTCGATCGCGACCATCCGCCTCTGGATACTCATGTTCACCGGGCCTCTTCTCGTTGCGAGCTGGTACGTCACCGAGAGTCATCGTGGATTTCATCTGCCGAGATTCATGGTCAATGTCGGGGCGCTTCTGGCTCTGGGATTCGTTGTCTTCAGTGCCATTTCGAATCCCGACATCGGACGTGCGATGGAACTTCTGGGCATCTTCGTTCTGGCGATTCTCGTTCTCAGACAGTTCCAGCTTCGCACGCTCCGCGAAGACGCCCAGCAATTGATCCTGTCATCGATTCTGGTGATCTCCGCGACGATCCAGAGTGATCGCTTCCTCTTCGGAATCGTGCTCCTCTCCTGGGTGGTGGTGTTGATCTACGTGATCATGCTCTACCAGGTCTACGCCGGATCCGAGAAGGCGAGAAGGGAACGCAGCGCCGGATCACCTTCGACCATTTCGCTGGATTCGCGTTTCGGTCCTCTCGATGTCGGCAAGCTTCGCAGAACCGCTCTGATGTCGATCATCGGAATCATCCTGGTCAGTGTCGTGGTCTTCCTGTTCTTTCCCCGGCAGATTCTCTTTCGATCAGGCGTCTCCGGTGGGGGGCTTTCCGGACGATCCGGTTTCAGTGAGACGGTGGATCTCGTCTCGAGCACCCGGATCTCCAGTTCCAGGCGCGAGGTCTTCGTGCTGCGCTGGATCGATCCCGGAGGCACCGTGACCCAATGGCCGAAACCGATACTCCTACGGGGTGCGGTTCTCTCTCGCTACGACGCGTCGCTCGGTCGATGGATGAATTCAAGTCGACCCCGAATCGCCAAGATCGAAACCGATGATCGTTTCACCCAGCTCGGCACGTCGCCCATCGACGAGCAGATCCAGACCTACACGGTCGAGGTGCAGATGAGATCACTCGCGAGCGATCTGGTCTTCTCGCCCTGGGGCACGCTCGCCATCGCGACCGGAACGCCCCGTTTGGTCGAGATCGACCGTTCGACTTTGTTGATCGCGGACAGCGGCTCTCGTGACATCGGAAACTACGCGAGTTACTCGTTACGGGTCCAGCCTTTTCCGCCTTTCGACACGCTTCGAAGTCTCGAAGGTGAATCCGGCCGCGAGTCTCGAAACGTGAGATTTCCCATCGCAGAGGTTCGAGACATCGCGATCGAAGCCCTTCAGTCGATGGATGTCTCGAGCGATCTCCAGGCCGGCGAGACCAATTGGGGCTACAACCGACGTGTCTCGAGAGCGCTTTCGGAATGGCTGGAAATCGTGTTCGCCTACACGACCGATCTGCGGGATTTCATCCAGATACCAGGTGAGGATCCGATCGTCAGTTTTCTGGGTAGATACCGATTCGGTCACTGCGAATATTTCGCCTCCGCCCTCACCGCCATGTGTCGAAGCCTTGGGATCGAATCCCGTCTGATCACCGGGTTCGTCGCGATGGAATACGACGAGGGGACCTCCAGTTACGTTGTGCGGGAATCGAATGCGCATGCCTGGACCGAGGTGCGCACCGGCCCTTTTCAGTGGGAATCACTGGACCCCTCTCCACGAACCGTTCTGGAGGAACTCCAGGCCTCCAACAGTTCCTGGCTTGATGGCTGGCGCTGGGTCTACGACAGTCTGGATTTCTTCTGGAATTCCAACGTCATCGGTTTCGACCAGCGTTCCCAGCAGACGCTTGGAAACCGATTCGTCGGTGGTTGGCAGGGCAACGTGAGTGAAATCCGGGGACAGGTGGTCGAGCGACTCGCGACCATCAACCGCTCCTTCAAGCTCGGGGTGGCGGGCTATGTCTGGATGGCCTCGATCATGATGTTGGTGATCTGTTTCATCGTCGCCTTCATCATTCGCAATCGAAAGCGTCGTCGCATCCTCGCTCAGATCGGCTGCGGTCCTCTGGGTTCAGATGAACGAAGACGGCTTTCAAATGATCTCGCCTTCTGGGCCGACACCCTGAGGATTCTTCGACAGAAGGGATTTGAAAAGGAACTTTCGGAGACACCACGACGTTTCGCGGATCGTGTCTGTCTCGCCGAGCCATCCATCGAGGCGCCGCTTCACCAGCTGGTCGACTTGTTCTACCACATACGTTTCGGTGCTCATCGTCCGGATTCGACGGAACGTGCGCAGGTCATGGGATTCGTTCGTCGTTTGAGATCCGGGAGTCGTTCTGATGACGCTTCCTGAGGAGGATTTCGCGGTCTACGATCAGGAGGATTCCGAAGCACAGCTCTCGGGCGTGCTCGGCATGTTCGAATCCGGTCATCGAGTCGTGGATCTTGGTGCCGGTCGCGGTCGGATCGCCCTGCCTCTGGCCGAACATGGTGTCGAAGTGCTCGCCGTCGATCAGGACGAGTCCGCGTTGATGCATCGCAAATGGAGCGAGCACGCGAACCTGCGGATCGCTCACGAGGATTTTCTGGCTTCTTCGGCGAGCTGGATGGAAACCGAATCCATGGATGGCGTGATCTGCCTGGGAAACACCTTGAATCTGATCTCCGATCCTCTGCTCATGAGGAATCTCTTTCATCGCGCTGCCGGAACATTGTCCATCGGCGGATCTTTTCTGATCGATGATTTTCCAGTCTGGGGACCCGATTTGATCAGGACCCAATGGCCTCTTGGAATCAGTCCGGATCGAACGCAGCAGGTGGTCTGGGCATCGGGAGGGGAGTCATTCGCCTACCGAACCGGATCGGATGTCGACTCCGACCGTCGTCATCCGAAGCCGGGTGAGCGTCTTCTGCGAGCCTGGACCATGGCAGAATTCGAAATTATGGCTCGAGAATCCGGTTTCAGACCCGGAAAGCACCATGAGTCAGCCCTCATGATCCGCTTTGTCCGATCAGACTGAATGGTATGGAACCGTCTGTGTCTTTTCTGGGTAGATCTTCATGAGCATCATCCGATACTCATTCCTAGCCGGAGTCATCGATCTGATCGGGGCATCCGGCTTCTTCCGGACATTTGATCCGATCACCCGAAGTTGACGATAAAAGTCACGGATCGAACACATTGCCTTGTTCCCATGGGGAACAGAGGAGCAGACAGTGCCAGCATCAAGATCACGAACGAACGAGTGGAAGAGATCCCTCCAGCAGGTCTTCGATCGAGGTGGTGCGATTGAATTCGCGATCGCCCGACCTGACGGCCCCTCCGATACCGACGATCCACATGAACATGCGACCGGGACCGATCTCGTCTGGCGGGTCAAGGTGCTCAGGTTGACCGAGGATGCGATGATGGTCGAAGCGCCGATGGCGCTCGGTCGGCAGATCGACATCGAAGTCGGCATCGAACTCGTGGCATGCCTCTCCATCGGCCAGAACCGATGGATGTTCCGAACCAGGAATCTCGGTGAGGACGATCGAAGTTCACAGAAAAGTCGCTCGAGTCGTTCATTGAGACTCTGCCTTCCCGAGAACGTCAGGCGCTGTCAAAGACGTGTGCCACGTCTGGATACCAGAGACCTCAAGCTTCCCGAAGTCACCGCCTGGCCCTTGCTGGATCCCAAGTCGGTGCTTCCTTCCGAGCGAGCGATCGCGCTCGCATGGTCCGCCTTCAATCAGGGGCAGGGGGCTGATCTGGCCGGGCTGAACTCCGATTCGGTCATTCCCACGGTCGGACCCAACTTCTCCGCCACTCTGATGAATCTCGGTGGGGGTGGTGTGGGCCTCAGAGTCGAACATGAGGCGGCCCAGATACTCAATCGACATCGCGTGCTCTGGATCCAGGTGCCCCTCGATCCCGATCTCGAGATACCTCTTCTCGTCACGGGCAAGGTCGTGCACACGCACATCGACAGCATGCACCGGACCTATGCCGGAATCGCCTTCGATTTCACGTTCAATCGCGACCACCAGACCGTCGTGGCCGAACAGATCCAGACCTACATCGAGCGTGTGCAGGCCTCGCAGGTCGAGGCATACGCCCGTCGGGCCAAGGCCGGATGAACGTGCCCCGCCGAAATCATTGAATCGAGGCACCCTCGGGATGGGTGCACTGCGTTCTGATGAATTCACGCACCAGACGAGCCTTGGTCTCGCATTCCAGAGTCTCGGCCTCTGGATCGCTTTCGGCCACGATGCCGCAGCCTGCTCCGTATCGGATGTGATGCGTCGGCCAGTCGTTCCCTTCATCCGGAACGAGATCCAGCGTTCGAATCGAGACATCGAGTGCCATGTGGCCGCAATCGCTCTGAAAGCCCAGTGCTCCGCAGTAGGGACCTCTGGGCACGGTTTCGAATTCATCGATGACCTGCATCGCCCGTATCTTCGGTGCGCCCGTGATCGAGCCCGGTGGAAAGGTCGCCCGAAGTATCTCGTCGAGTCCGATCCGTTCTCGAAGTCGTCCCGCGACCTCTGCGACACCGTGGATCACGCCGGGGTGGCTCTCGATCACTCTGCCCGATTCGACGACGACCGAGCCAGGTTCCGAGATCCTTCCGAGATCATTGCGCATGAGATCGACGATCATCGCGAGTTCCGCGGCATCCTTCTCGCTTGCAAGCAGTTCACCCGGATCCTTTCCTGCAGGAAGCGTCCCCTTGATCGGTCGTGTTCGAACCATCTTCTCATTGGGGTCATAGTGAAGAAACAGCTCGGGGCTGAGTGAGATCAGCGTTCGATCCGAACCCGTCTTCGTGGGGATCTCGATGTGAGCTCCGAACCATGCCTGAGATTCCAGAATCAACGAGGCGGAGAACGCTCTTCGATCGCTCCTTCGCGGAAGACTCGCCGCCGCCGAGTAGCGTCTCGTGATGTTTGCCTGAAAAAGATCTCCGGCATGGATGTAATCGACGGTTCTTGAAACCCGGTCGGCGAATTCCTGATTGCTCGTTTCCGGCATGAGTGGAGTCATTCGTGGTTTTTCCGTCCACTCCTGCGGCTTGATCTCGAGGCACGCGATCAGCTCCCGGTGATCTTCAGGGTCACCCACCAGCCACCAGCGTCCAAGGCTTCTGTCATGAACGAGTGCCGAAGGGCAGTCCAGAATCAGAGCTCCCTCAGGAAAGTCCTCGTCAGCTGCGGGCATCGATCCCAGGCCCGCCTTCGGTTCGATCCTGCGTCCCAGTTCGTAGGTCAGGGCCAGAAGATGCCCCCCCCGGAATGGTGGTGTCTCCGGATCCGCCTCCGGTTCCAGTCGTTTTCCGCGTTCGAAGCGGTTGTCGGGGTCTTCGGAGTCGAATTTCGGGTGCTTGAATCCTTTCGGAGCACTGAGGATGCTCCACCTGGCCATCGGAGAGCCTCCGCGAGCGGTCACCAATGCCGCAAGCGGCTTCTCCTCGGGCCACTGGCTCAGGACATCCAACGGATCCGGTCCGTCACCAAGAAGAATTGCGGATGGAGTCTCTCTCATCACTGGCATCATACGATCGGCGGTACACTGCAAGGACCTTTCAACGTGTAGGTTGATCGGGGAATTCGCAGAAAATCACGCTCAGATCATGAAGGTATCTCAGGACGATGACCATGACCGCATCCCGCAAGAAATCACCCGCTCGCAAGCCATCCCGCAAGAAGAGATGTTTCTACTTTGGCACCCGCAAGACCGATGGTTCTGCAAAGCAGAAGATGCTTCTCGGAGGCAAGGGAGCCAATCTCGCGGACATGACCTCTATCGGTCTTCCGGTACCTCCCGGATTCACGATCACGACTCAGACCTGTGCCGAGTACACCAGGTCGAATCGGCTGCCTGCCGGGCTGATGGATGAGGTGAAGCGAAATGTCACGCTCCTCGAGAAGGAACAAGGCAAGACCTTCGGATGTTCTGTCAATCCTCTGCTGGTCTCGGTTCGCTCCGGTGCGGCCGTCTCCATGCCCGGCATGATGGATACCGTGTTGAATCTGGGCCTGAACGACACCGCGGTCCTCGGACTCGCGACCGCCACCGAGAATCCAAGATTCGCATGGGATGCCTATCGAAGATTGATCAACATGTTCGGAAACGTTGTGATGGGCGTGCCTCACGAGAAATTCGAACATGCCTTCGACAAGGTCAAGAAGAAGTATCGCGTGTCCGAGGACACCGCGGTCCCCGCAGAGGGTCTCGAGGAACTCTGTACTGCCTACAAGGCTGTCTACCGCAAGTCCGTCGGCAAGGCGTTTCCCCAGGATCCGATGAAGCAGCTCCAGTATTCGATCGAAGCGGTCTTCAGCAGCTGGAACAAGGACACCGCGATTTCCTATCGCCGAATCAACGAGATCAAGGGACTCGAAGGCACCGCCGTCAACGTCCAGTCGATGGTCTACGGCAACATGGGGGATGACTCCGGCACAGGTGTGGCGTTCACGCGAAATCCCTCGACCGGAAAGAACGAGTTCTACGGTGAGTTTCTGATCAACGCGCAAGGCGAGGACGTCGTCGCCGGCATCCGGACGCCCGAGCCGATCAAGCTGATGGGCAAGTGGAATGCGAAGGTCTACAAGCAGCTTCTTGGTGTTCGATCCAAGCTTGAAAAGCACTATCGGGACATGCAGGACATCGAATTCACGATCGAACGCGGCAAGCTCTACATGTTGCAGACTCGAAACGGCAAGCGCACCGGCGCAGCTGCGGTCAAGCTGGCAGTCGACATGGTCAAGGAGCGTCTGATCAACAAGGACACCGCGATGATGCGGATTCCCGCCAACGACCTCACCCAGATGCTGCTGCCGAGTTTCGACCCTGCTCAGAAGAAGAAGGTCAAGGTGCTCTGCACGGGGCTTCCCGCATCTCCCGGTGCCGCCTGTGGTGCGCCGGCGTTCAGTGCCGAAGAGGCCGTGGAGCGAGCTGCGAAGGGCGAGAGCGTCATCCTCGTCCGCAAGGAGACCTCCCCCGAGGATGTCGACGGCATGCATTCCGCCGCGGGAATTCTCACATCGACCGGCGGCATGACCTCCCATGCGGCGGTCGTCGCCCGTGGTTGGGGCAAGTGCTGTGTCGCCGGAGCCGGCGATCTTCACATCGATGCCGCCAAGGGCACTGCGACCGTGAATGGACGGAAGCTCGGGCGCAAGGATCAGATCTCGATCGATGGTGCCACCGGCGAAGTGATGCTCGGAACCGTCGACAGAATCGTCCCCAAGAAGATCTCCGGCGATCTCGCGAAGGTCCTGAAGTGGGCTGATGCACGATCCCGAATGAAGGTCCGGACCAATGCCGATGCGCCTGCCGATGCCCAGCGCGCCCGAGATTTCGGCGCCGTCGGGATCGGTCTCTGCCGTACCGAGCACATGTTCTTCCAGGAAGATCGCATCGGTGCCATGCGTGAGATGATTCTCGCGGATGAGCTTCCCGCCCGAGAGAAGGCCTTGAAGAAACTGCTGCCTTTCCAGCGTCGGGATTTCCAGGGAATTCTCACGGCGATGAAGGGTTGCCCCGTCACCATTCGACTGCTGGATCCTCCGCTGCATGAATTCCTGCCCCACGAAGCCAAGGCGCAGCGTGAAGTCGCCAAGCAGCTCGGTGTGAAGCCTTCCGAGATCGTCCGACGCGTCGATCAGCTTCACGAGATGAACCCGATGCTGGGTCATCGTGGTTGTCGTCTCGCGGTCACCTACCCCGAAATCCTGAAGATGCAGGTCAGGGCCATCGTCGAAGCGATGATCGCCTGCAAGAAGAAGAAGATCGATGCTCGCCCCGAGATCATGATTCCTCTGGTGGGCACCTCGCAGGAGCTCGAGATGCTTCGTGAACTCACCGCAGCCACCATCGGTGAGGTGCGTGCCGCGAAGAAGTACAGCGGCAAGCTCGACATTCCGATCGGAACGATGATCGAGATCCCCCGTGCGGCGATCACCGCCGACGAAGTGGCGGAACACGCGGACTTCTTCTCTTTCGGCACCAACGACCTCACTCAGATGGCTTTCGGATACAGCCGCGACGATGCCGGTGTCTTCCTTCCCGAATACGTCGAAAAAGGCGTGCTCGAGCGGGATCCGTTCCAGACCATCGACTTCGATGGCGTCGGACAACTGGTCGACATCGCGGTCCGCAAGGGACGCACCTGCAAGCCCAAGCTCAAGCTTGGTATCTGCGGTGAACATGGCGGGGATCCCTTGTCCATCGAGTTCTTCGAGACAGCCGGTGGGTGCGGACTGGATTACGTGTCCTGTTCTCCCTTCCGTGTGCCGATCGCGCGTCTGGTGACAGGTCAGGCCGCCATCGCACGCAAGAAGGGCTGATCTGATGAACCGTCTTCTGTACGGATTCTGTGCTTCGCTTGCGTGCTTCGGTTGCGCGAGCGAAGCACCTTTTCAATCCCAGGCCCCGGTGCCTTCACGGAGCGTTCTCGAGTCACCGGCCACCTACGACGTTCCCCACGTGGCGTTGCCGCTCGTGCTCGACGGCAAACTGGATGACACGGCGTGGGCTTCCGCGCCCTGGTCCGATCTCTATCGGGACATTCAGGGACCTGATCTTCCCGAGCCCCGTTTCCAGACTCGGATGAAGATGCTCTGGGATGACACGCATCTCTACGTGGGCGTGGAGATGGAAGAGCCGGATCTCTGGGCCACCTACGAGGAACGGGATCTGATCGTCTATCACGAGCATGATTTCGAGATCTTCATCGATCCCGACGGCGACGCCCGCGAGTATTACGAGATCGAGGTCAATGTCCTCGGCACCATCTTCGATCTTTATCTCTACAACGCGTACCGTGATGGTGGCCCAGCCGAACATGGCTGGGACTGTGCCGGACTCGTCAGCGCGATACATCATGTCGGAACGATCAATGATCCATCCGATCGTGACACCGGGTGGTCACTTGAGTGGGCGATTCCATTCGCATCACTGGTTCCACCTCCACATCATGGAATCGATGAAGGTCCGGAACGTGCTCGCGCCGGTCGGCCGCCACTTCCCTGGAGTGTCTGGCGAATCAATTTCTCACGTGTGCAATGGCATCTCGATGTCATCGACGGTGCCTATGTGAAGCGGCCCGACACTCCGGAGGACAACTGGACCTGGTCGCCGCAGTGGGAGATCAACATGCATGTCCCGCAACAATGGGGATTCGTCCGTTTTCTTCCCCCGGCTTCCAAGACGCTCGATTAGTCGTCCGAAATGCACTCCCGGATCCGCTCCTCGAGAGAGTCCCCCTCGGAAAGTCGCGTGGATTTCCATGTGAGGTCCAATCCCGTGCCGTCCTCGTATTTCGGAATGATGTGGAAGTGAACATGCATCACCTCCTGATGCGCGTCCCTGCCGTTGTTCTGAAGGACGTTGTAGGCGGTCGCGCCGGTGGCTTTCATGAGTCCGCGAGCGATTTTCGGCAGTGCTCTTCCCAGCGCGGCCGCTGATTCGTCGCTGAGTTGGTGAAGAAAGGGCTTCGTCTCCTTCGGGATCACCAGGAGATGCCCGCGGCTCAAAGGGCCCACGTCGAGGAACGCCAGAACGTGTTCGTCTTCATAGACCCTGTGGCAGGGGATCTCGCCACGAAGGATTCGGGAGAAAATCGTGTCATCGTCATCTGTCTGCATGTGTGAAATCTAACGCTTCCGGCATCGGAATGCTTTCTTCTGCTGCGTTCCTGAGACTGATCGAGTAAGTTCGAGCGATGACCATGACCGACCTCGAATCCCTCGATCTGCCCGAACTCTTCGATGTTCTGGTGAATTCGGACCATCTTGACGGACTCATCTCGCTCGCCGCCTCAGAAGATCTTGGAGAGAAAGGCGATATCACCACCCAATCGATGGTGAATCCTCTCGAGATCGTCTCCGCCGAAATCGTGACGCGACATGACGGGGTGCTTTCCGGAACCCCGGTTCTGGACCTCATCCTGCGCCGACTCGCTCCAGACCTCTCCTGGTGGTGGGCCATCGACGATGGTTCCGCCATCTTCACGGGAGACGTCATCTGTCGCATCAGCGGGCCTCTGAATCGATTGCTTCCGGTGGAGAGAATTCTTCTGAACATGCTCGGACGACTCAGTGGCGTCGCGACGCTCACCCATCGATACGTTTCAGCGGTGGAAGGAACCGGCGTGTCCATCTGCGACACCAGGAAGACCACCCCCGGATTTCGTTCCCTCGAAAAGTATGCGGTCCGTTGCGGGGGTGGATCGATGCATCGTCTCGGTCTCCATGATGCGATCCTGGTGAAGGACAATCATGTCGGAACGTTGTCCCCTGCGGAATTCGCCGACCGACTCGTTCGGGAGCTGCCGGGTGCTCGATCCGATCTCGATCCGAGTTTCGTGCAGATCGAAGTCGATGATCTCGAACAGCTGGATGCCGTGCTCGGAATCGCAAACGGCCTTGTGGACATCATCCTGCTCGACAACATGTCTCCGAAGACGATGATGTCGGCCGTGAAAAGAAGAGATGCTCTCGCTCCCGACGTCCTCCTTGAGGCTTCGGGAGGAATCACGCTCGAGACGATCAGGTCCGTGGCTGAAAGCGGCATCGATCGAATTTCGGTCGGCGCGCTGACCCATTCATCGGTGCAACTCGATTTCGGACTCGACCTCGCGTGAACGATTTCGAAGAACATCGCACCTGGCCCGACGTCCTCGAATCCGTGGTCGAGGTTCTCGTGGGATTCGATCGGGTCGTCGTTCTCGAGGAGACCGCGTCAACTCAGGATTTCGCCCGACAGGACGGACCGCATCCTGGAACCGTGGTTGTGGCATCACGCCAGACCGCAGGCCGTGGGCGGCATGGGCGCGTCTGGTCCGATGAAGTCGGAGCAGGCGTCGCGATGAGTCTCGTCGTGCCAGCGGGATGCACCCGGCGTCTGTGTGCTCAGGCCGCGGTCGCCGTGGCTCAGGTCCTGGTGCCGATGTTCGCAGCCCATGGCCTGCACAGCGGCATCAAGTGGCCGAATGATTTCTACGTGGTGACACCGAACGGTCGCCAGAAGATCGCGGGCGTCCTGATCGAGCAGGCGGACGGCGTCGCCGTGGTTGGAATCGGAGTCAACGTTCTGAAACGCAACTGGTCCGGCGAGCTCTCCTCCATCGCTTCATCGCTCGCCGATCATGGAATCGAGGCCACGCGACTGGAGATACAGCGCCGATTGATCGTCGCCTTCGAGGAAGCGCTCCGTCTCGACGACGCTGAACTGTCTCGGATCTTCCGTGATTTCGATCTGATCGCGGGCTCCACGGTCATTCTCGATCACGAGGGCTGTCGTTTGAAGGGGAGGGTGAAGTCGCTCGATCCCGTCAATGGTCTTCTTCTGGAGACCGATTCCGGTGAGAAGTCCATCGATTCCGATCGCGTTCACCTGATCGACTGGTGAATGTCCTTCATGGAGGATGACATCGTGCCTCGATTCGGAGAGAATCAGACCATGGCGATTCGTCTTGCGATCATTCTCGGAGTCATGGCATCCTTCTGTGCGGCGCAGGATCCTGTTGATCTTCGTGTGGTCGATTCGGGCACCGAGGATGTCGGACCGCTCTCCTCGGGATTGCAGGTCCAGCCTCTCGGTCTTTCCATCGGAAATGGCTTCGATCGTGTCTACCAGGCGATCGGTTCTTCCGGTCCTTTCTTCCGTTCCAGTGGAAATCTCTTCGCGGTCTTCGATCGCTCGGTCTATCGAAGCTGGGGCAATCGCTTCATACCCGAAGTGCCTCCCGGAACCGTTTTTCACATCGGACCACCGGCATTTCTCGACGAGCCCGCTCCCGGATCGAGGCCACTGCGAAATCGAGATGAGATGGTCGGACCCACCACAGCGAACATTCTGCTGTTTCTGGAGGACAATCCCGAACTTCGATATGTCGATGAAATCCCCGGTGACAATTCGATGCCTCGGTTTCATACCGATCCGACGTACCGCGGTGACAGACTCCGCAGTCTCATCGCGGGCCATCTGGAACGTCATCCCGTGGTCGACTGATCCGTGCCGAGATCGATCGTCAGGATCTGGTCGATGTCCTTGCGTCCGATGTCCGGAACCATGCAGTCCGCGGCCGGGTATCCGAGCGGAATCAGCAGGAAGGGGCGTTCATTCCCCGGGCGTTCGAGAATGCCGGTCAGGAACTTCATCGGGCTCGGCGTGTGGGTCAGCGTGGCCAGTCCTGCATTGTGTGCCGCAGCCAGAAACATGCCGCAGGCGATCCCCACGGATTCGTTGACGTAGTAGACCCGTCCATTGTCATCGTCCAGGGGCTGATCGGGATCCGGACCCATCACCTTGAACACGACGATGATCCAGGGGGCTTTTTCGATGAAAGGTTTTTCAGCGTCCGTCATGAAGGGCTTGAGATCATCGAGCCAGGTCTGACTCGCCCGCTTCTCGTAGAAGAGTCTCTCCTCCGCTTCCGCGGCGGCCCTGATCTTCGATTTGAGTTTGGCGTCCTTCACCGCCACGAATCGCCATGGCTGCTTGTTTGCTCCGCTGGGTGCCGTGCCCGCGGTCCGAATCAGTTCTCGCACGAGGCTTTCCGGGACATCGCGATCACTGAACTCACGCACCGAACGACGTCCTTCCATCAACTGACGGAATCCGGCTGCCTGTTCAAGTGGATCAGCGTGTTCGGGAAGACTGTGTCTCTTGAATAGTGGAACGGATTCCTCTGCCACGTCTATTCCTTTCCTCTGATCGGCTAAAATGCCGGTACGGTTCAGGCCTGCTCGCTCTCGCGGTCATCCTTGTCGGTTCTCAGAGTCTATCGAAATGAATCATCGATCATTCCCGACAACCAATCTGCTGATCGGACTGATGCTCTTCGGTCTCCATGTGCTCGATGGCGTGGCCTGCTCGGAGCCCTCGGCCCGTGCTGACGTGCCATTGCAGATCATCGACGATCGACCTTCGGTCGTGATCGGCGGTCATCTCGTGATTCCCATCATGCCCGATCCCGATCAGGCTCTTCGAGATCTCCCAGTCGAGGTCCTTCTGGAGCGTGATGATGGAGGTCCGATCCGTACTGCCGTGCTCTGGCTCGCTTCGGATGAAGGTGCTCGCGCTCGAGGTTGGACCAGTTCCAGTTTCGCGATTCGGTTGACGCAACCACCGGTCACCGCGATCGAGAGGCAATCAGCCGTCGGTGCGCTCGTCTGTGATCTCAAGGACGACTATCAGGGGACGCTTCGTCTGAACTCGACGATCATTCGTCCACGCTGGATCCCTCCGGCTCCACCTCTGTTCGGCAAGCAGATGAAGGCGCAAGTCGGCCCTGAGTGGCCCATGCTGGATGACCCGGCCAACTGGTGGCGATGGGCCCTTCTGGCCGAGCGAGCAGGCGCGCGGCCGCCCGTGATCCCCGGCGGGGATGGCGAGAGGATCCTTGCGCGTAATCTGGCCGAGCTCTGGAGGGCGGGTCTGCACCGTCTGCGTCGAGAAAGCCCCGGAACGGCCGAGGAGCTCGTCGATCTGCTCATCACTCGCTGTCGCACCGCCGATGGGGCTTCGGTCGCGGCCTGGATCACCGATCCCTCGGAGCTCCGATCCATCCTGATGCTCGTGCTCGACCTCGAACGCTCCGATCGTCTTGCGGTCCGATCTCTGCTCTCCTATCTCGATGCACGTTTTCCATTGATCATCTGGCCGGTCACAGGATCCGGAAACCGGATTCGTTTCGCCATCGTCAATCCGACCGATGGTGAGCAGGTCGTACGAATGCAATGGGTGGAGGGAGACCCCATTCCAAGCGGTGCTCTCGTGCCGCCCCGGAGCATCCTGCATGTCGACATGGATCGACCCGCGAAGCCGGATTCCACGCTTCCTTTTCAAACCGCCTCACGTCGGACCAGTGACACGCTGGTCATCGGCTGCGGGAACTTCGAGAGGCGTCTCATATTCGAAGCGAACCTCATCGTGGCTCGACCACCGGGTGTTCAGTTCGGTCCTTTTCTGGTTCCCATGACTCTCGAGGAAGCCTGGTCGGATCGTCGTGACGTGCTTCGCATGCAATCCGGAACAGCGGCGATCCTCCGTAAATATCGGGATCGATGGGAGATCTTCATCGAATGCCTCCGGGATCCTGAGGGCGATGATGATGGCGACCTCATCGAACTTCATTTCGGACCGATCGACGTCCCGGTCCGGGTGGTCACGCTTTCCTCGGATGGATCGCTTGAATTCACTCCCGGAGGAGGTCGTCTTCGTGGAGTCGACGCCGTGGTTCGGCGCTTTCCCGATCGATGGCGGGCGACGGTCACGATCGATCCTTCCCTGATCAGTCTCTCGGCGCACCCTGATTTTCCTGATTCGATTCAGATCGGAATCCTTCGCGTCATCGACGGCACGATTCGATCCATCGCCGGCGGATCACTCCCGACCTGGGAGACCACACCACCCATCTTTCTCGTGGAACTCGGGCAATGGGGAGACATCCGACCCTCTGGGCGTTGAGAAACCCTCCTGAAGACGCCGCTTCCCTATACTTGAAGCATGAGTCAGACCAACAATGCCGCACCACCTCGACACCCCCGGGTGATCGCCCTGCTCAACCAGAAGGGTGGAGTGGGTAAGACCACCTCCACGGTCAACATCGGTGCCGCGCTTGCTGAAATGGGAAAGCGGGTCTGTCTCATCGACATGGATCCACAGGGCCATCTCTCCCTGCACCTCGGTCTCGATGGCGAGAGTGTCGGAGACACCGTCTATGAGCTTCTCCTCGAACCCGAGGTTCCGCTCGAGCAGGTGATGGTGAAGGTGCGTCCGAATCTCGATTGCATACCATCACGGGTCGATCTGGCCGCAGCCGAGATCGAGTTGGCCAATGATCCCGATCGACTGAAACGACTGGAGGCGAAGTTCGCTCCTCACATGGGCGACTACGACTACATCCTGCTCGATTGTCCGCCGAGCCTCGGGACCCTGACACTCAACGCGCTTTCGATGGCACAGGAGGTCTATGTTCCGATGCAGGCGCATTTCCTCGCCATGCAGGGTTTCAGCAAGCTTCTTGAAACCGTGGGTGAAGTCTGCCGGAACGGAGTGAACGTCGATCTGAAGGTGAGCGGTGTGATTCTCTGCATGCATGAGAAGCATTCCACGCTCGTTCGTGAAGTGGTGGGTGAACTCGACGGATTCTTCGAGGAGAATCGCGGGAATCCCATGTTGTCGGCTCATGCGAAGGTGCTTCGTCCGGCCATTCGAAAGAACATCAAACTGGCGGAAGCTCCGAGTTTCGGTCAGACCATCTTCGACTACGCACCCTGGTGCCCAGGTGCGCTCGACTACAGGACGCTTGCCGAGAGGATCGTCTCCCAGTCCGAAGATGGCTCCAGAGACGATGTCGTCGGCGGATCGGAATCCGCGACCACTCCTTCCGAGATGCCTGAGACGCCAGTGTCCGGCGCGACGGCACCGGTTTCCGAACCCAAGGATCACATGGATCCCTCCATCGCCGCAGGAACGATCTCCGTCGAGCCCAGGATCCAGGCCGACGAGGCCGAGGCACCCAAATCCAAGAATTCGGGTTGAGACGGAGCGTCTCGATGAGTCACGATCCATCGGCTGA
The DNA here is from genome assembly GCA_902521645.1 of Planctomycetota bacterium. GTDB lineage: Bacteria > Planctomycetota > Phycisphaerae > Phycisphaerales > SM1A02 > UBA8087. The sequence continues at coordinate 18,360 of CABYSN010000005.1, read as the reverse complement.
TTCGCAACGCTGCCGGCGTCTGGCTTTGAAGCACCTGCGAGCCGTCTCCATCATCTACCTGATCGCCTTGATCGTGGGCATGCACTGGCCTCGTCTTGATTTAGGAGGTCCCGACGGCTTTTTCGACAAGCTGACTCACTTCTACGCCTTCGGACTGATGGTCTTCTGCTTCTGGATCTCCGGCTGGGTGACCGGCTTCTTCCCGCTCGTCGGTATCGGCATCGGTGTCTGTTTTCTGATCGAGATCACACAAGCGACTCTGAGTGTCGGTCGTACGTACAGTCTTCATGATGTGGAAGCCGGGGTCATGGGCGTCATCGGATTCGCGGCCATGATTCAAGCGCTTGGTCCTGTGCATGGATTCCGTGGTGATGAGATTCGGACGCTTTGGGCTCGAATCTCCTTCTCCCTCATCGCTCGCCCGGAGGCCTGTCTGGTGATCCTCACCACTGGATCGGTCGGTGTACTGCTCGGTGGATCGATGGCGATTGCAATTGATTTCATCATGCTTCGCTCTCGAGGTGTCGAAGGATCGAACGCCATGGTGGCATTGATTCTCGGGGGTCTGGCTCTTGGCGGTCCAGCCATGCTTCTCGCATTTCGATCAGGTTTTCGGTTCGAATCGAAACGACTCGGTCAGGTCGAGAAACTCGACTGCCTCGAGTCCTGGTTCAGATCCACCTTTCGCAGCAGTTTCATTCCTGCATCCCTCTGCTTCATGGGCATGTGGCTCTTTCTCCTCGTCTTCGAACGTCTGATCTGGAACCGTCTGGCAGCGGAGTCCTTCCTCGAAATCCTGGTGTTCGAAGAGCAGGGGACGCTCCTCTCTCTGATTCTGGCCCTTGGAACAGCGATCTACCTGCGCCTTCTGCTGAAGAATCTGGCTCGAAGAATCTGACACCCCATCATGATGACGGGGGCAGGACCCTCCGGTCTCCCTGACTGGGAGCGTTGAAAACGGATTCGTCATTCGCGAGGAGGCGATTCACCGTATCCTTCACTCATGATTCGATTCTCATTTCCACTCATCATGGCGGTTCTGATTCTTCTGAGTCTCTCCTTCTCCGGTGCGGGATGCAGTTCCCAGCCCGATGTGGTCCTGGCTTCGGACATTCCGACCGTCCCCGACATGGAACAGAGACTTGGCTACGAGATCAAGCGTCGTAAGGGCGAGCTTGTCGGCGGGCGTTTCATCTTCGTCGGACCGATTCTGCACATGAACGAGCTGGTCGAATCGATCGACTCGAAATTCACCAGCTACGGCTGGTCGACCGAACGATCGACATGGCTGTTCCCCCGATCCGAACTCGTCTTCACAAAGGACGATCGACGAGTGCTCGTGGTCCTCGATGCGGATCAGCTCGAACCGGCCATGTCACGAGCCGTCTACAAGGTGTCGCTTGCGGATCCCGGTACCGATGATGGCACGTCCACCACGCAAGACGAGTCGAAGTCCTCGTCCGACTGAGTTCCACGCCCCGAGGTGTCATGTCATCACGATCGTCCGGCTTTGAGAAGCATGCCCGAACGGTCACCGGTCTGACCGTGGTGAGCCGCATGGGTGGACTACTTCGTGATGCGACCATGAGTCGCGTCTTCGGAATCAGCCCATTGATGGATGCTTTCGCCTTCGGCTTTCAGGTTCCGAATCTCTTTCGTCGTCTTTTCGGCGAAGGCGTCCTGAGTGCCGCCTTTCTCCCCGAATACACCCGTCTGTCCGATGATGATCCCGCGACGGCGTCCTTGATGGCGCGGCTTCTGATCGGACGCTCGATCATGCTGCTCGCGGCCATCGTGCTGGTCATCGAGATTCTGCTGCTTTCCGGGGTTCTCGACGGATTTCTGGAAGCCCATCGTCTTCAGCTTCTCGCGATCATGCTTCCCTATGCACCGATGGTCTGCCTCGTCGCCTTGATGGGTGCGATGCTTCATGCACACGGGCGCTTCGGACCGACTGCAGCCGCTCCCATCATCATGAACCTGTTGTTCGTCGCATCCACGCTGGCATTGCTGCCTCTGGTGTCAGCCGGTCGGTTGACCACCGAAGCCCAGATCAGCTGGGTGGCCGCGAGTCTTCTTCTGGCGGGAATGATCCAGGTCTTCTGGTCATGGCGTGCTCTGCGAGCGATCCCCGTGCCGGTGGCAAGCCCCGATCGCGTGGTGGCTCGTCAGACATCGTTCAAGATCATCCGTTCGGGACTTCCCATGGCCGTCGGTCTCGGGGTCATCCAGTTCAACACCTTGTTGGATGGGATCATCGCGAGCTGGCCGACCATCGTCGGGCCGACCGTGCCTTTTCTGGATGTCGCCTATCCGTTGAAGGAAGGTTCGATGGCCGCGCTCGGTTTCGCCTCCCGGCTCTACGAATTTCCGCTCGGAGTCTTCGGGATCGCTCTTGCGACCGCGATCTTTCCTCAGCTTTCTCGCGAGCGGGACGACATCCCGACATTCAATGCGACGCTCAAGCGGGGAATACGTCTCTCATTCTTCATCGGTCTTCCGGCGACCATCGGGCTTCTGATGGTGCATCGTCCGCTCGTCGCAGTCGTTCTTCAGGGTGAGTCCTTCACGACCGAGGACACCGATCGAACCGGATTCGTGCTTCTTGGATACGCATCCGCGCTCTGGGCCTACTGCATCACGCATGTTCTGGTGCGGGGATTCTACGCACGCGGCGAAGCGATGACCGCGGTCAAGGTCGCGGTGGGATCCGTCTTTCTGAATCTGACCCTCAATCTCACCCTCATCTGGACTCCGCTCGAAGTGGCGGGTCTCGCGTGGAGCACGGCGATCTGTGCCGTGGTGCAGGTTCTGATCCTCTCATGGATTCTTTCCCGACGGACGGGAAGGCTCTTCGACGCCGAGCTTCGTCGCAGTCTCGTCACGACCCTCCTTCTGGGCGGGCTGGTGCTGGTCAGTTGTGCTGGTCTTCACCTGGGACTCGGATCTCTGGCGGAGGATGAGTCGTGGTTGGGACAGTTGATAGTCCTGTCTGTTCTCGTCCCGGGCGGCGGCATTCCGTTCTTCATCGTCGCATGGTGGTTGCGAGTGCCCGAACTCGGTTGGTTGCTGGGACACCGTTTCGAACGATCCTGACCTTACTCGCTCGTGGACCAGTCGCTTCCATTGCGTTTCACGACCCGGTAGAGCGTGTCCCGTTCTCTGGGTTCGAATCCCGCTTCACGGATCGAACGTTGGAGATCGGTGACCGTCGTCTCCTGGTGGGTCGACGCGCCTTCGACATGAGTGATGTCGTACCAGACGACCGTTCCATCGATGTCATCGGCTCCGTTCTGGAGCATCAGCTGGGCCATGTCGAGCGTCTGCATGATCCAGAACGCCTTGACGTGGGGGATGTTGTCCAGCATCAATCTGGAGACTGCGATGGTGCGAAGATTCTCCAGTCCCGTCGGACCCGGGAGATACTCGAGTTCGCTTTCATTCGGAAAGAAGGGAAGCGGGATGATCGTCTGGAAGTAGCCCGTTGAGAGGCCTTTCTGGCCCGGCATCGGCATCCGCTTCGCGGGATACATCTCCTCGGGTCCGGTCAGAACCACTTCACCGTTCACCGTACCGATGTCCTGAGCGGCGGCCCACTCCTTCAGGGTCCTGTCCTGCTGTCCCCTGAGCAGTTCCATGTGGTGAATTCTCTCTGGACGCTTCTCGACGTGCCCGTAGAGCATGGTCGCATTCGAGTTGAGTCCGATCTCATGGGCGGCACGATGGACGTCCAGCCACTGGTCGGATTTGATCTTCGTCTTGAAGACCTCGTCGTGGACCCGGTCGTCGAAGACTTCGGCGCCACCACCTGGAAGCGATTGCAGACCGGCTTCCTTGAGATCCCTGAGGACCTCGACGATCCCTTCGTACTTCATTCTCGCGCGTCTCGAGATTCTCTGGAGATGCACGATCTCGACCGCCGTGAAGGCCTTGATGTGAAGCCTCGGCGCGCATTCCCTGATCGTGCTGAGCATGTTGGTGTAGTACTCGAACGGAAGCTTCGGATGGAGCCCGCCCACGATATGCAGCTCGGTCGCTCCCGCGGCGTCGGCTTTCAGGGCCTCTTCCTTGACCTGTTCGAGTGAATACTCGTAGGCACCGTCCTGGCCCTTCTTGCGATGAAAGGCGCAGAAGCTGCAACTCAGGGCGCAGATGTTCGAGTAGTTGATGTGTCGGTTGACGTTGTACCAGGCGACGTCGCCGTGAAGTCTTCGTCGCACGATGTCTGCAAGACCGCAGACGAGATGGAGATCGGGCGTTTCATAGAGAACGAGCCCATCCTCCGCGGAGAGCCTCTCTCCGGCGAGAACTCTCTCCACGATCCCCACCATGCGAGGGTCGCTGGGGGAGGGGAGGGCCTCCTGGCTGGTGGCGGGTTCGAAATGAAGCATGCTCATCTGAACCACAGTGTAGACAGCTTGGGTCCCAGCAGCCTGTTTTTTCGCCCGTCAATCGGCGTCGGGTGCCTCGAAAAGAATCCTTTCGTGGTCGGCACACCTGGTTTTCCGGCTGGATTCCAGGTCTGGGAGAGGCGTCCGGTAACGGCAGGAATGAACATCATCATCCTCATTCCCGGTTCAGTCACCCTTGTTTCCTGTCGATTCATCCTCCGGATCCAGATGTTCTCTCCTCCGTTGCACAGGGAAGGCTCTCATGACCGAACCGACGAATCCTGACACCAACGATCTTCCCGATGAATCAGAGGCAGCCAGCGCCCAGGCCCATTCCCGGACTGATGAAAAGTCCACGGAAGGCCGATCGCCCGGTGCTGCCGATGGCGTCATGGATCTGATCGCCTCGGTGGAGGACCAACTCGAGAAGATGAAGAGTGCTCAGGTGAATCGATCGAGCGAGATCGAGACGTTTGAATCCCGTCGCGATGATCTCGTCAGACGAGAGCAGGGCGTCCAGAGTGAGGAGGAGCGTCTCGAAACGCTTGAGAACGAACTCGAGACACGTCTTGCGGATCTCGTCGAGCGTGAAAATCATTGTGCCGAGCAGAATGAATCGATGGAACGTCTTCGATGCGCACTTTCCGCGGATTCCGATGACATGGCATGTCGCGAAAAGGACTTCGCGGACACCCGTGCCCGCTTCGAGGTGGAGAAGAACGAGCTCATGCTCGAGCAAGGTCGGATCGCCGGTGAACGGGCGGAGATCGAAAGAGCCAGAGACGATTTCGAGGTCGAGGCCCGGCATCTGAAAGACGCACTCCAATCGGCGCATCAGTCCGTGAAAGACACGGAATCCATTCGCGCCACGCTTGAAGATCAGGCGGATCAGCTGCGTGAGGAACATCAAAATATGAGCAGCAGGGTCGAGGAATCCGATTCGCGAGCCGATTCATTCAAGGCGGAAGCGGAGTCCCTTCAAGCCGGCTCGATCGAACTTGCAAAACAGCTCGAATCCGCTGCGGGAATGATCGAAGAACTCGAGTCGGAGCGTGCTGGTTGCCACGATGAACTGGATTCCTGCAGATCTCAACTGTGTGTTTCCGAGGAATCCGCTCGTTCCGCCATTCTGGAGCGAGATGAGATCAAGGCGAGTCTCGAAATCGCGATGGATCGACTGCAGGCCCTCGCTGAAGCAGTCGCGGAGCAGGCCTCACAGCTCGATGAAGGCGCGATCGCCATTTCGAGATGTCATGAACTTGAAGAGCGCATGACGACGTTGAGTCGTGAGTTGGAGGAAGCTCACGACCAATCGAACCATGGACCAGCCGGTGGGACTGACACCGATCTTCCGACGCGTCCACAGGAGGAACTTGATCGGTTGAGGGCGGAGCTTGACTCATCCGTGTCGCGCGCCGATCACGAGGCCGTGGTCACCGAGTTGAACGCACGAATCGAGGAGTCCGTCGCTCGGGGTTCGGAACACTGCGAGGCTCAAATGGTTCAGCAGCTCGATGAAGCGCGCTGCGAGATCGAAACGCTCGAGTCGCATGCCCGTTCTTGCGAGCAAGCGATCGTCGAAAAGGAAGGACACCTGGCCCGGTTGCAGATGCGCAACGAGGAGTTGGAGTCATCTCTTCCCGTCGATCAGGTCGATGTCTCATCCGAGGCGCAAATTCTCCGGGATCAGACGAAGCGTCTTTCAGACTTCGCATCGCACCTTCAACTGCGACGTCTTCGACTTCGTGAAATGCGACGACTCCTCGCCGATCGAAGGCATGCATCTGTCGGGCAGCCCGAACATTCCATCGAATCCGATCGTCTCATTCGCGCCGAGCAGCAGGACATGGTTCGTCGTCGTCATGAGATGTCCGAACTCGAATCACGCATGCTTCGCCGCTGGGCCGGTCACTCGGCCGCGGGAACCGTGGTCAAGATCTCGCTTCTGCTGATGGTCATGGCAAGTGTCTGCTGGTTCGGTACGAGATGGTTCGCACCCGGCACCGTGGCCTCGACCGCGATGGTTCGTGCACATCCGATCACCGGAGGGCCTCTCGACGACTCGACGGGAGTCTCCTGGAACGAATGGCACAAGGCGATTCTTTCGGATGATCTCTTCGTCAAGGCGGTTTTCAAGCGGCTCAAAAACGCCTCTTTCGGTGGCGCCCATTCCGCCGGGATGTCCTCCACGATGCTCGACTCGAATCTGGTCGTCACCGATCTGGAACCCGGGGTGCTGCAGATCCGTCTTCACGGAAGTTCCTCTCTCGAGACGCAGCGACTGCTTGAAAGCGTCGTGGCCACGCTCGCATCAGAATCTCAACGTCAACTCGCCAGGCGTGGTGACGGTGCCAGAGTCGAGATCATGAACACCGACGGGCGTCTGGTGATCAATGATCCTGTTCCGATCACCTCCGGGCAGCTTCAAACCGCGGGACTGGCATTCGGTGGTTCGGTCGTCGCTCTGGGGGTTCTGGGAACCGGCGTGTATGCGAGACTTCGACGGTCACGTCGCATCTTCGATGAGAACATGGGCATCGACCCATCCGGCATGCAATGATCGAGCTGTTCGATAACCTCGTGGCAGGTCCGAAAATCCATCGAATCGACTTGAAACCTCGGAAGATCCCCTGAATTCCCATGGTTTGCACAAGGGGCACGAAAGTGGCCTGCTTCATGTGTCGATTCAATGTCTGAACAGTCTTTTCGAGGGAGCACCGACCATGATCTACGATCGCAACGAATCACAGCAAACCGAACCAAACAGCCAGAACACCGATGGGCTTCGCCTGGCAGGGGTCTGGAGCTCTTTCGACGACATTCCGACCTCCTCACTCTCCGAAAACAGTCAGCGTGCGCTCGATGCGGTCGATGACGTGAGCCGTCGGATCGATGATCTCGCGAACAAGCTTGGATGCCTCGGTCATTTCGATCAGAGCGAGGGGCCTCGTGCGGCTTGATCGCCGTTCACAAGTCCTGACACCGACAAATCAGGTCTGTTACCGCTCTGGCGGTTGATTCTTCATCGATCACCAAAAAGTCACTGGGAGTCTCGCCTCTCCGGGTTATCTTTGAGACAACCGGAGCTTTTCCATTGACCCCATCCATCCGTCATTCAAGCCATCTTGCAGCCATCGCCGTGTTCTTCGGCGTTTGTCTTCTTGCGGCGCAGGCGAGTGCGAACTTCAGGGTCGTCAGTTGGAATCTGGCGAATCTGAACGGGGATACCGATGCGATCGAGGATGTCTTCTCTGAAATCGAATCGGATGATGTCGAGGGGACCTCTGCCGCGCCTCACCTCTACATCTTCCAGGAGATGCGTGCAGTCGATGCGAACGTCATCGAAGGACTGATTGCTTCGGCTCATCCGAATCACGACTACGTTCGTGCGACCTTCACCACCACCGCATTTGAAAACGGCTCGGTCGGCGCTCAGATTCTCTTCTATCGAGACGATGCCGTGCTTGAGATACCGTCCGGTCATCAGGACATCTTCACCGGTGCCGGTCGAAACACCGATCGCTGGCAGATGCGACTCAAGAACTACGCCTTCGACCTCTACGTGTATTCAAGTCATCTGAAGGCTGGCAACGGAACCGACGATCGGGTCGAAAGGGAGCAGGGGGCTACCACGGTGCGATCCAATGCCAACGCACTTCCGGCCGAGGCTCATGCGATTTTCGTCGGTGATTTCAACATCTACAGCAACACCGAATCCGCATATCAGGTGATGACCGCTCCAGGCGCGAAGCAGGTCGTCGATCCTCTCGGATCCGGAAGCTGGTCGGGTGCGTCGAATGCGATCAAGCACACCCAGTCACCCCGTCTCTCCGCGAGTTCGAACGGACTGATCGGCGGAGGGATGGACGATCGATTCGATTTTCACTTCGTGAGTGAAGGCCTGCTCGATGGATCGGGTTTTTCTCTGGTGGACTATCGAGTCGTCGGAAACGACGGCAATCACTACAACACATCGATCAACAGCGGAAACAACAGCTACTTTCCCGGTCAGACGGCTCGTTCCAATCAACTGGCCGATGACATCTACGACGCAAGCGATCATGTCCCGATCCTCTGTGATTATCAGATTCCCGCACGTCTCGCGGCCTTGGTTCCGGATGAGCTCGGCCTGATCATTCAGAACGCCAGCTATCCCGTCTCGGTGCAGGTTTCAAACATCGCCTCGGGGGATCTGGTTGATTCATGTCCGGCGATCGTCGAAGGTCTCGATGGCGTCCTGGGTGACGACACGATCATGGACGTCGCGTCCTTCCCGAATTTCGACATCGTGAATCTGACCGTGAACACCAGCACGATCGGTGATCTCTTCGGAACCATCAGCATCCAGGGGCTGGGTCAGGATGTGGCCTCATCGAATTTCACACTCGAGACCAACGCGACCATCATCGCTTCCTCGCAGGCCTCCTTCGATTCCGGCGGCCTCGATCAGGATGAGCTGCTCGAACTCGTGGTCTCTTCCGATGACCCCTCGTTCATGATCCAGGTTCCAATCTTCAATTTCGATCACTCATCGCTCCAGGCGACCTGCTCGATCTCCTCTGTCACTGGCTTCTCGGGGGGGCTCACACTCGAGGATCTTCCTCAGGGACAGATCGGATCCCAGAGCGCCGATCTGGTGCTTCTTCTCGACCCTGCCGCCCTGACGGATGATTCGACCGAGTTTGTGCTTGAGATCGCCGTCGATGATCAGCCGCTTCCGGGTGCTCGATCGAGCACGCTGGATCTGGTCATCGCCGTCACTCGCGAAGCCGCAGGCTCGCCTGCTGATCTGAACAACGACGGTTTGATCAATGGCGCAGATCTGGCACAGTTGCTGGCTTCCTGGGGGACGGCCAAGAACGATCTCGATGGTGATGGAGTCGTCGGCGGTGCGGATCTCGCCTTCTTGCTGGCTGCCTGGGGGGCCGTTTGAGGCCTCCGCTCCGTCTTGCAGGCTGAAAAAAGGCCGAGGTGGGATTCGAACCCACGAATAACGGATTTGCAATCCGTCCCCTTAGACCACTTGGGTACTCGGCCGTCGCTGGATCAATATCTTGACACAGAGGATCGAAACGGTCAATCGAAGCCCGACGAGTTTCTTTCTTCGACCGATTCTGGGTAGGATTCCTGTCGATGACTCCGATTCTTCTCATTTTTTCCCTGTCATGTCTTCTGCAGGCATCCACGGATCAGTCCACTGATCAGGGTGCGTCCCAGAATGCCGCTCAAGGACTTCAGGCATCTCCCACCCCTCGCACTGATGACGATGTCAAGGCGCCTCTGCTGCGTGAAGGTGTCTATCTGAAGCAGGTTCCCGGAACGATCCGTTTCGACTCCGGCAGTGGATTCTGGCATTTTCACAACGACGTCGCCGATGGTTCGTTGACCACTCGTTTCGGTCGCACTTTCGGGATGCTCCCAAGCTCCGCCCTGGCGGATGCGGTCGCTCGCATCGAGGCCACCTCGGGAACCCAGCGTTTCGAGGTGTCGGCTCGCGTCACCGTCTATCAGGGGATGAATTATCTTCTTCCGACACTGGTGACCGCCATTTCCGATCTGGCCGCGGATGACAGTCCTGAAGTGATCGCTCCCGATGGCGTCTCGATCAGCGAATCCGAATCCTCCGAAGCTCCGATGAATTCACTCGACGACCGCGATGACACCGCGAATCGTCTCGAGGAACGGCTTCGCAGCCGACTCGGCTCGCTTCCCGTGAGTTCCGCGATGCCTCAGGTGGATGAGCGCATGGATTCCTCCCGGCCATCGATGGTCGAGGGTGATCGAATCCAGAATCGACGGTGCGGGGTGCTTCGCGATCAGAGATCGGGTACCTGGAGAATCATCTTCGAATCCGAGGGGTTCGATCGACGTGACCCCACGATGGAGATTCTTCCCTGCCTGCTTCTGGAGAAGCTCCAGCGTCGTGCCGCCCTGAGTGATCTGCCCGGATCCATTCTCCTGAGTGGCGAAGTCACGCGATACCAAGGTCGCAGTTACCTGCTGCCCACGCGCTGGAAGCCGGCGTCGCCAGCCTCAAATATCCGACCTTGACCGTCTCGAGTGAAGCAGGGGACACGCTTCTGCGCTACCCTGATCACATGAGCTATCCCACAGTAAAAATCGAAACGTCCCATGGCCCGATCACCGTCGAACTCTGGGACGATGTCGCACCCAATCATGTCGACAATTTCGTCTCGCTTGCACGTGACGGATTCTATGACGGCCTCACCTTCCACCGGATCATTCCTGATTTCGTGATCCAGGGCGGCTGCCCCAAGGGCAACGGCACCGGTGACGGACCTCGCCGACTCAAGGCGGAGTTCAATGATCGCGAGCACCACCCCGGCGTGCTTTCAATGGCACGTTCCGCCGACCCCGACTCGGCGAGCTCGCAGTTCTTCATCTGCCTCACCAGAGATCACTGTCAGCATCTGGACAACCAGTACACCGGTTTCGGCAAGGTGATCGAGGGCATGGACGTCGTCGAGAAGATCGCCGCCGTCCAGGTGGATCCCAATTCCGGTGCTCCGATCGGTGATGCGCCCAGCATGGTGACCGCATCGGTGGTCGAAACCGCCGAGTGAGTTCTCTCGAAATCAGACCATGAACGACAGCGCCTCCGATTCGAAGATCGTCTCAAAGCGGCTGAAGGTCGGTCTCGAGATCCATGTCGAATTGCAGACCCGTTCCAAGATGTTCACTCGAACACCGAACGTCGCACATCCTGATTTCGAGAACAGCGCACCCAACACGCTGGTCGATCCGGTGGTTGCCGCATTGCCCGGGACTCTTCCGGTGATGAACCGCGCCGCGGTCGAGATGTCGATGCTGGTCGGTCTTGCGCTGGGTTGTGAGATCGCCCGGTTTTCGAAGTGGGATCGAAAGAACTACTACTACCCTGATCTTCCCAAGGGGTATCAGATCTCGCAGTACGATCTCCCGCTCTGTCACGACGGCGAATTCACCATCCGTTCGGCATCGGGCGAGGATCGCCGCATTGGAATCGTCCGCGCTCATCTCGAGGAGGACACCGGAAAGCTCGGGCACGAGCTTCCGGGTGGAGGTCGTTTTGAGGGCTCCCTCGTCGATCTCAACCGTGCGGGAACGCCGTTGCTTGAAATCGTCACCCATCCCGATTTCGATGACGCCCGGGATGTGGTGACCTTCGGGCAGGAGCTCAGACAGCTCTGTCGCTTCCTCGGAGTGACTCAGGGTGTCATGCAGCGTGGTCACATGCGCTTCGAACCCAACATCAATCTGGAGATGGATCTCGAGGACGGGCGCACGATCTGCACGCCCATCGTCGAGGTCAAGAACCTCAATTCCTTCAGAGCCGTTCGCGGTGCCATCGAACATGAATTCGAGCGACAGGAATCCGCATGGCGAGAAGATGGCCGGGTGATGGGACCTGGCGCGAAAGCGACCCGCGGTTGGGACGACGAGAATCTCGTCACCCTGCTGCAACGTGAAAAAGAGGATGCGCACGATTACCGATATTTTCCGGATCCGGATCTGGTTCCAGTCGTCGTCGATGACGTCTGGCTCGAGACCGTCCGTTCCAGGCTCACCGAACTCCCCGCTGCGAAGAGAACACGCTACATCCAGACGCTCGGTCTTCGTGCCAAGGATGCGGATGCTCTTCTGGAGGAACCTGAAAACGCGGCATACTTCGAACAGGTGGTGATGGAATCCGGAAGTGATGCGGATTGCGGCGCGGTTGCGAAGTTGCTTCTCAATCAGGTGGCCAAGCGCTCGAACGAGGCGGGGCTGCCACCTTCACGACTGGGGACCACGCCCGGGCAGCTTGCCGGTGTGCTCGAACTTCGCCGGTCGAACGAGGTGGGGGCCCAGTCCATCGACGGATTGCTCGCGCTTCTCGAGAATTCCGATGAATCCGCCCGGGAAGTCGCCGAGCGTGCCGGTCTGATCGTCGTTCTCGACGAGTCCCAGCTCGAAGCCTGGTGCACCTCTGCGATCGAAGCCAACGAGCAGGCCGCCGACGATGTCCGAAACGGCAAGGTCGCGGCACTTGGTCGACTCACCGGGCATGTCATGAAATCTGCCAAGGGTTCGGCTGATGCGAAGGCGGTTCAAGCCAAGCTGCTTGAAATGCTTCAGGCCTGATCCTGTTTCAGCGATTCACGGATTCCGGCATCTCGCCTCTTGAAATCGAATCGGCCTCTCGACGCCGCCCCTCTGCATTCAGAAGCTCGACGAGCTGTTCCCGTATCACGCGAACTTCCGGTTCGATCTCAAGTGATCTGTACAGCGCTTCGATGCCCTTGTCATTTCGGTCCTGCATCACGTATCCCATGGCGAGTGCCCGATAGGCGAATGGATTGTCGGGTTCGATGTCAAGTGTGCGTTCAGTGAGCCTGACACCTTCATCGAGATCGAAACGAGTCTCAGCATTGTTCATCAGAAGTACTGAAAGCCTTCGTATCATCGCGAGGATCTCAGGTCGTTCGGTCAGGAGCACGGTCATTTCTTCTGCAGTCACCGGGTCGTATTCCTCGAGGGCGAGCCAGTCACCGATCGATTCGGATCCACTCATGATCCCATCACGCAGCAGGCCGATTCCTTCCCAGACTCTTCCCTCGTTCTCCAGCCAGATGACGTACTCATCGATCAGCGGGAAATTCGTCGGATATTCAGCGATGCCGAGCATGTAGGCTTCTGCTGCTTCGGAGGATCTGCTCTGTGCTCGGAGGATTCTGGCCAGTCCCGAGATCTTCTCTGGAGACATTCCATATCTCTGAATGCTGCCGCGAATGAATTCCTTGGCTTCGTCCCGTCGATTCTCAACCGCGTACAGCCATGCGATCCGATTGTCGATCTCGGGTTGCAGGGTCGGAAGGAGGGCGATGCCGCCATCACCGATCCATGACACCGCCAGGTAGGCATTCCTCGCCTTGCGTGCGTGTTCGAGGATCTTGGTGTCCGGAATGACCGGGTCCGTCGAGAAGACCATCGAGGGATTGCTCGTCACCTTCATGTCGTGGTAGTCGGCGTATGCCATCAGGCTTCTGACCGCGGCTGAGTGGAGGATCAAGATCGCGACAAGCCCAGATCCCAGAAGGAATGCCAGGCCGTTCTTCGTGAGTCGATCTCTTTTCTTGAGCTGCCAGTTGTGAATCTTGACGTCTGTCTTCTTGAAGCAGTTCCACGCCTTGAAGAGAAAGTAGACGATGATGGCGGCCAGGCCACTGGCGAACAGCAGAGGGATCAGCCCGTAGAGCTGATAGACGGAGAGAAACGTGATCGTGGTGATGATCCCGAAGACGATCTCCTCAGGCCAGCTGAGATCCCACTTTCGTTCCTTGCGACCTTCGGGCACGACCTTCTTGACCGCAGGCTTCGCGATTCCGAACGAGAGTGCATCCATAGGGCAGACGCTGACGCAATCCATGCACTTCATGCATCCCTGGTCGACCACCATTCCGAAGTCTCGGACCTCTTCGTGGACTCTCACATTGCTCGTGCATACCGCGGTGCAATGTCCGCACTGCTCGCAGTTGTCATTGACCTTGATTCGACCGATCGCAAGTTGATCCAGAGGTGCGAAGAAACCTCCGTAGGGACAGCCATAGGTGCAGTACCCCTTCATCCCGAGAAAATAGACGGTGAAGAACCCGCAGATCAGAAGAAACGGAACACCCACGATCCAGCCGGGAAAGGTCCCCCAGAAATCCGTGGTCGTCAGGTGTGTGGAGAAACCCGGCCAGTTGCCTCCCCGGCCAAGCATCGGTCCCACCACGAAGCGATCCACGAGGGGCCAGATGAACATGTAGAGTGCCAAGGCAAGCGGCATGAGCATCATCATTCTGGATCTGAATGGCCGTGGTCTGATCCCGATTCGTTGCAGCAGCTTGGCGCTGGCATCCTGAAGAAGAACCACGTGGCATCCCCAGCCGCAGAACCATCTTCCGAGTACCGCGGTGGAAGCCAATGCCACCACGAAGAAGATGAAACCAGCCGTGATCACTCCGTACTTCACCGTTTCCATCGATTCCGATGGTTCGATGGGCGTGATCGTCGTCCCCATGATCAGCCATTGGACGACATGTGCGATAATCAGCAGCTGGATGATGATCAGGACTGTGAACCTGATCTTCGAATTCCTGCTTCGAGCGATCTTCCCTCCGGATTTCTGCCCCAACTGGGGAAGATTGATCTCTATGGACTGGTCAGGAGGATTCATGGCTTTTCATCCTAGTCGGCTCTTCTGGATCAGATTCACCAAACTGACGATCTTATGAGTGCTCTTGATCGTATATTCTCTTCCCTCACAGCCCTCATCGGCTGCGCGGACACCCATCATGAGTAAACGAGACTATTACGACATCCTTGGGGTCTCCAAAGAGGCCTCGCAAGACGATCTGCGTCAGGCACATCGTCGCCTCGTCCGAAAACTTCATCCCGATGTGAACAAGGAGGATGATGCATCCTCTCGCTTCTCTGAAGTTCAGGAGGCCTACGACGTGCTTTCCGATCCTGAGAAGCGGTCTCAATATGATCGTTTCGGTCACTCGGGGATGGGCGCGGGCCAGCCCGGTCCTCAGAGCGGGGCGGCGCCCTGGTCCGATGTCGATCCGGAGACTTTCGAAAGCGTCTTTGGTGACTTCTTCGGTGGTGGTGGCGGCGGTTTCAACGCCGGAGGATTTTCCGGACAGGGTCGACGTGCCCGAAAGCCCGCACCTCGCAGAGGATCGGATCTTCAGCACGAACTCGACATCACCTTTCTCGTGGCCGCACGAGGGGGCACGGAAACTCTGCGTCTCAGTGGGCAGGATGGAACCGAGGAAAAGATCGAGGTTCGGATTCCCGCTGGCGTGCAGGATGGCGCCACACTGCGAGTTCGCGGCAAGGGGGGGAGTGGATCTGCTGGTGGGCCCGATGGGGACATCCGCTTGAAGCTCCGGGTCGGACCGCATCCCTGGTATCGGAGAGATGGGCTTGATCTGATGATGGACGTTCCGATCACGATCGTCGAATCCGCACTGGGAACCTCCGTGGAACTTCCCTTGCTTTCCGGATCGGTGGCTCTTCGCATCCCTCCTGGAACCGGAAGCGGTGTCAAACTGAGGATGAACGGACGAGGCATCACCGATGCCAAGGGTGTCTCCGGTGATTTTCTTGCGGTGGTATCGGTGGTTGGACCGAAGTCTCTCTCTGAGGAGGATCAGGCCGCTCTTGCCGAAATCGGCGAGCGTCTTGAGGATCCACGTCGCAGCCTGCCATGGTCCGAATCATTCGATTCCTGAAGATTCGGATCCCACAAGGAGAGTCATGTCGTCCCAATCGAAGCCATCTCAAGGCAGCCCGCTTCAAACCGTTTCGCAGGGTCCCTCGAACGAACCTCAAGTACGTTACATCTCTCGTCCGGTCCGTGCCGCACAGACACCTGATCCTCTCGGCGACTTCCTGCGTCTGACGGGCTTGATCGCATCGATCCTGGTCATCGTGCTGCTTCTGGTCTCGATGATCGGTCTGATCGGAATACGACTCGGTTTCGAACCCTTGTTCGGTCTTCCGACCCGTTCCATGCAGTGGAGCGATTTCATGGTCTTTGGATTTGAAATCGCCCGGACGCTCCCCGGACTCGTGGCACTCGTCGGTGAACAGCAGATCCTTCTCCCGGTACTTGGTTTCATGTTGATCGGCACACCTGCGGCTTTGCTCGTGATCGCTCGGCCACGCGTGCCCGGTGGTCCGGCCCTCCGTCCGCAGGCACAGGGACTCGCCGTGGCGGGTTCGATCTTCTCCGCGCTCTTCTACCTCGGAGCCATCCTCTGGCTGGCCGGCCCCTGGAGGACCGAGGTCCTCGATGGGGTCTCTCTCGTTTCCAGCGGATACGAATCCTGGTTCGAGAGTTTCGTGATCCTCTGCGGCGTCGATGCATTTCTCCTCTGCGCCCTGGTTCCCTGGTTTATCTTCGCCTATCGGCTGCCACTCTTCCGGGAGCTCCAGTTCACCACGCGCTCGATCGCCCTGGCGGGTTCCACTTTCATTCTCTTCGGTGCCTCGATCTCACTCGGTCTCCACAATGGTCTCGTGAAGCCCTTTCTCACCGCTGGTCCCGACACCGTTCTCGTCGGCACGGTCGGTGATGATCTTCTGGTGGTCGAACTCGAACAGAATCCGCTTCAATCGACCTGCCTCGTGGTGGATGCCGACACGCGTCAGTTCGATGGCATGCATTCGATCAACGACATGATGCTCAAGGCCTCGCGTTGATCAGATCGTGGGGCCGCCTCGGCCGTATCGTTCGATCGCCTCGTTCACGATTCGGTGCACTGAAATTGGTCGCTGGACCATCTCCCAGACCACTTCGAAGGTTCCGCTCCCGGCTGTTGCGAATCCGACCGTTCCCATTCCGAGAAGTCGTTCGATCAATCTGGTGAAGATCGCCGAGTGCTGGATCCTGTTGAGCGGTGCTTCGATCATCGAAAACTGAAAGACGCCACGTCTGACGATGATTCTGCGGTCGGTGAGCACATAGATCCTGTTCGCCCAATCGAGAAGCTTCCAGATCAGCCTGATGGTGATCGCGGCGGCAAGTGCCGGGAAGACCTGGGTCTCTGGAACGTTGATCGGAGCCCAGACCTGATGTCCGAGCCACGCGAAAAACAGCGCCACGGTGATCATGAAGAGGTAGGCCCAGCCGCCATCGATGAGGATGAACCATGTGCTCGGTCTTGAGATCAGAAGAACCGTTTCACCGTCCTGGAGGAGTTCTTCGACACTGGGCGAGATCACCGAGACTTCACCCTGTTCGGTTGTGGCCTCCGCAAGGAAGACCTCATCCTGTCCTGTTCTCTGCAGGTTTTCACGATCAGTCATCCTTCAGACCTTTCAACGTGCCGATGAAGGGGAGGTTCCTGTATAGACCGTCATGATCGAGTCCGTATCCCACCACGAATTCATCGGCGATCTCGAATCCGGAATATTCACATCCGACTTCATGTGAGCGCTCGACCTGCTTGTTCAGCAGGACGCAGGCCCTGATCGATCTCGGTTCGACCGCTTCAACCAGTCGGCGAAGCATCGAAAGCGTTCCGCCCGAATCCAGGATGTCGTCTACCAGAACCACGTGAGAATCGCGCAGGACTTCGGGGATCGGAGTCTGAAGACGTGCACCTCGACTGGTCGTCGCCGTTCCCGGATAACTTTCCACCGTCACGGGTGCGATGCGCAAAGGCAGTTTCAATCTACGAATCAGATCAGAGACGAAGAGCATGGACCCAGTCATGATCGGAACCAGTGTGATCTCGCCTTCAAGCGATCCAAGATCCTCTTCGATCCTGCCCGCGAGTTCCGAGACCCTTCGTGCGATCCGCTCCTCGTCGATCAGCACGGTGACGTCGCCATGGGCGATCTTCCGCGTCTCCGTTTTTTCCTCTGCATCGTGGTTCATCTGAAGGCCTCGACATGAAAGGCGGGTGTTCAGGAGCAGGCGAGCCTGATCTGTTCGTAGAGATCCTCTGAATTCCGTGCTCCATAGGCCTGGCCACGGAAGCCTTCGTCATTCATGAGTCGACTGATTCGCCCCAGGGCCTGGATGTGATCCGCAATCCTGTCCGATGGTGAAAGAAGCAGCGCGATCATCCTGACCGGTTTCTGATCGATGGAATCGAATTCGATGCCTTCTGGAATGATGCCTATGGCCATGATGAGATTCTTCAGGAACTGACTCTTTCCATGGGGGATCGCCAGTCCCTGGCCGATGCCCGTCGATCGCTGAACCTCTCTTTCCCAGACGACTCGCTTCATCTCCTCCGGGTCCGGCAGAGAACATTTTTCGGCAAGTCGGTCGACCAGAGCGTCGATCGAATCCCGTTTGTTGTCCGCTTCAAGAGGAACGATCACCGCTTCGGGGGTGAGGAATTCCAATATCGAAAGTGCATGTGAAGAGCTCATGATCGATCACCTTTTATGAAGGGGGCATCCTAACCCTTCATGCAGTGTT
>CABYSN010000004.1 GCA_902521645.1 Planctomycetota bacterium | reverse complement strand
GCCGGAAGATACCAGTACCACTCGGATCGCAGAAAACCTGAAAACTCCAGAAGGAAACGTGTCGGCGCGGGCAGCAGAGCGGATTTAGATTCATAGATCGCCGCGAATCGGGGCAGAACCAGGACCAGCAAGGCGACGATGATCCCGAATCCTGCGACCGCCATGAAAGCTGGGTAGGTGATGGCAGTCTTCACCTGCCCGCGGACGCGACGGTCCTTCTCGAGATGCTCTGCGGCGCGACGTGTCATGACATCGAGCTGACCGGTCGCTTCAGCCGCACGAATCAGACTGACGACCGAAAGCGGGAACTGACGTCCGCGTCGGGAGAGAACGGTGGAGAACGACTCCCCTGATTCGACTTCGGATTGGATCTTGAGAATGAAATCACGTCTCTGAGTGTCAGCGGACTGTCGGACGATCGCATCGAGTGATTCCGATATCGACACACCGGCAGACAACATCACCGAAAGCTGACGGAAGAAGGTGATGACGTCATTGCGATTGAACCGCCTCGAATGACCCATCTGTATCACGGGTTCCGATTCACCGGAGGCACTCTGCCTGATCGAGATGACGAACCGCCCTTCTGAACGAAGTCGGGATGCGACTTCGTTCTCTGAGACGGCACTCAGAGTTCCGGAGGAGATCGATCCATCCGCATCACGGGCACGCCATGCGTACGTCGATTCGGCGGCGGATTGCCCTTGAACGAATGTCGTATCAACTGCGAGCGGCATTCAACACTTCCTCGACGGTGGTCAGACCTTCGATCGCCTTGGCGAAACCATCTTCTCGGAGAGGAACCATTCCAGCTCCGATGGCATGCGTTCTCAATTCCGAAATCGGTGCACATCGGCCGACCCCATCGAGGAAGGCTTCATCAGGATTCAGAAGTTCGAAGATCCCAAGTCGACCTGAAAATCCGGTGTCGCGACATTTCTGACAGCCGGTTCCTCTCCAGAGCGAATCGCCGGCACCGGTCATTCCGAGAACGGCTCGTATGTTGTCATCAGGGCGATAGGCGGTGCGGCAATGAGGGCAGGTCTTTCGAACGAGCCTCTGAGCGAGGATGCCTCGCAGGGTGGCAGCCACCAGATACGGTTCCACCTGCAGATTGATCATGCGTGTGATCGCGCCGCACGCCTCGTTCGTATGCAGCGTCGAATACACCAGATGCCCGGTCAAGGCGGCCTGAGTGGCGAGGGCCGCCGTCTCGACATCACGAATCTCGCCGACCATCATGACATCCGGATCCTGGCGGAGCATCGATCTGAGCGCATCGGCGAATCCGAAACCCGCTTTTTCATTCACCTGGAACTGATTGACGCCCTCAAGAGTCGATTCGACAGGATCCTCGATGGTCGAGACATTTCGCTCCGTCCGATCAAGGCGAGACAGGACGGAATAGAGCGTTGTCGACTTCCCCGATCCGGTGGGACCAGTGACGAGAATCACACCATTGGGGTTCTCGATGACTTCCTGCCAGCGAACGAGCGTTTCGGCGGACATGCCCAGGCGATCGAGCTCGACATTCGTGTTTCGGGCGTCGATCACTCGGATCACGACCTTCTCACCCCATCGACCGGGCATCGTGGAGACACGCAGATCGATGGGTCGGCTTTCCATTCGCACATGGATGTCCCCATCCTGAGGAAGGCGTCTTTCGGAGATGTCGAGGCCGGCCATGATCTTGATGCGGCTCACGATCGCGGGAGACATCTGATGTGGTGGCGCGAGTTTCTCGAAAAGCTTCCCGTCGATCCGATAGCGGACTCGGAGTTCATGGTCGCCGGGTTCGACATGGATGTCGGATGCACCCTCCTGAACGGCGGTGAAGATCATGTAATTGACGAGTTTCACGACCGGCGAATGACCTGAGACCTCCCGAAGATCGGATATCTCGGCGGCTTCACGCTCGATCACGCTGAAATCGGTTTCAGCGACATCCTCGTAGATGTCGTCGATGACGAAGACGCTCGCCGTTGGGAGATAGCTCTTGATGGAGGCGTCTATGTCCGCCCTCGTCGCGACCGCGAGCTGGACTTCACAACCGGAGATGCGGCGGATCTCCTCGATCAGATACAGATTCGCAGGTTCGGCGACAGCGACCGTCAACATGCCACGCACTCTGTAGAGAGGCAGGACCCCGTGTTCCTCGACGAACTCACGCGCGATGCAGTCCACGATCGACGGATCGGCAAGCCTCGCCACACCACGGACGAAAGGCAGTCCGTAGGCCTCGGCGACGACCTCCATCACCGCCGCTTCATCGACGATCCCCTGTTCGACCAGGATCTCCCCGATGAGTCTTCCGCGACCATCCTGTCTCTGGACATCCAGAGCTTCCTGGAGGGCTTCGTCGGTGACCAGGCCACGTTCGATGAGAACCTGTCCGAGAGGCACGGGACTCGCGATCGATCGATCGAACGAGCGGACACGTGATGCGAATGTCGGATTGCTTTCCATGATTGCAAGACCTCCTTACCTGAGCGAACGGGCAGCGCTTTCAACGCTTTCCTCGAGATCGAAACGACGGACGAGTCTGGTGACCGTCAAGGCTTCGGAAACCGCGTCCACGACTCCGACCAGCTTGAACCTTCCGGAATTCCTCGTGGATTCATCATTGACCCAGAGGAGGGATTCGAGTCCGACGGAATCGATCGAGCCGACTCCGGTCATGTCGAGCACGATGTTCCTGATTCCCGATTCGAAACGTTCGGAGACGGTCTTCTTGAAGACCTCCGAACTCTCCTCGAGGAAATCACCTGCAAGTGCCACCAACGAGGTCGCACCATGATCTTCATGTGAAATTCTCATGCGGCGGCTCGGCCTTCCTGATCCTGTTCGAAGGCCCGGAGAGCGCCATGGATCATCTTGTCGTATTCGGTGAAATCTATTGCGAGAAAAGGACGGACCAGATCAGGGTCGAACTGCGTCCCGCGACAGCGATTCATCTCGGCAAGCACTTCGTGACGTGGGCGTGCGGAACGATATGTCCTGGTTGAACTCATCGCATCGAAGGCATCCGCGATCGCGACGATTCTCGCGATCAGTGGGATGTCCTCTCCGGAAATGGCGTGGGGATAACCACGACCATCCCACCGTTCATGATGGTGCATCACCGCCGGAAGAATCCCGTCCATCTGAGGGATGTCCCTGAGGATCCGGCTGCCGATCTCGGGGTGCATCTGAATGGCCTTGAACTCCTCGTCGTCAAGACGGCCCGGCTTGCTGAGAACCTTTTCGGGTACACCGATCTTGCCCACATCATGGACGAGACCTGCGAGGTGGACCCGCCTGACGAACTCCGGGTCATGACCGCAATTGATCGCGAGCTCACGAGCGAGCCATGCGACTCGCTGTGAATGACCACAGGTGTATCTGTCCTTGGCATCGATCGCGGAGACCATCGCCTGGACGGTGCCCAGGAACATCGAATCCAGGTTTTCATACAAGGAGGCGTTGCGCAGGAACACGGAAACGTGTTCGGAGGCCGCACCGAGAAGCTTCATTTCGATGTTTGACGCCTCATCGTCGTTTTGCGCGTCGTTTCCGGCGAAGAGCACACCGATGGTGCCGGAATCCCCCGCGATGGGGCATGCCACGACGTTGGATGCGAATCCGAAAGTCCCCTCGAATCGAGGATCGGATTCCGTACGAATGATCACCGGTGTCCGCCCCTCGATCGAGAGAGCGATTCGCTCTCCCACGGTTGCAAGCACCGGATGCTGTCGACCAAGATCACCACCCACGACGAAGCCGTCGAAATCCTCGGTGAGATTGATCCGATCCGTGAGGATCCTGATCGCAATCCATGAGAACGGAAGAACCGTCTTGAGCTCTTCGGCGACGGTTGTGAGAAAAGCCATGGGACTGGTCGAGACGCTGGTGCATCCGATCAGGCTGTGATAGAGATGGATCTCCTCGTAGCTTTCACCAAGCTGCTTGCCGAGGTCGGCCAGCATGTTCGTTCTTTGTGCGGTTTCTCCCTCGCTACGAGTGAGAAGACTGATGAATTCGACCGTCCGTTCGACCTCGCAGGATTGGATCAGATTCATCTCTTCAAGCATGGATCGGACCAGAATCCGATCGACCTGGGCAGCCTGACAGAGCATTTCGAAATAGGCGCTTCCCAGGATCTCGATGGTGAGCATCATCGCGACGGTCGTCGCCGATTCGCGTCTCGCATTCCGCGAGAAGACCATCATCCAGAGACCGGGGAGCACCTCGCAGGAAACCGCCGATTCGTTCGTCCCGTTCGAATCCATGCCTTCGAGGATTTCATCGAGTCGATTTCGCACGGGCGCGCTGGAGAAAAGAAAGGTCTCGAGCCAGTCGGCGCCGGGAGCGAAGACGGCGTCGCCATTCTCGGCGATGGTCCGACGAACCACACCCATGCGACGAAGCACCTCGTCGTTGTCGGTGATCTGAATATGCCTGGTGGATGAATTCATGTGCACTCACTGCCCCGTTCGGCGTCGGACATGAGACCTTCGACCAGTGACAGGATCTCACGTGGACTGAAAGGCTTGCTTTGAACGGACTTGACGTTGGAAAGGGTCGCGATGCAGTCGTCCATGGCCCAACCACGAGCGGTCAGTACCAGAACCGGGATAGCAGACGTCCGCGCATCATCGAGAAGCGCACCTGCGAGCTCCATGCCGTTCATGAACGGCATCTGCATGTCGGTGACCAGCACGTCGGGCTGGTGCTGACGGGCGAGTCCCAATGCCTCTTCACCATCATTGGCTTCGATGACATCATGTCCCGCATTGCGGAACTTCAAGGCAAGAACCTGAACGATGTGACTTTCATCATCGGCGACCAGTATCAGACTCATTGTCGCCTCCAATCACTTATGCGGCGCGCGCGCCTGCGAATCCGACGGGGACCGAGAACCAGAATCTCGAGCCTTCCCCTACCCTTGAATCGACACCTATGCGGCCTTGATGAACTGATTCCACAATGTTTCTGCACAAGTTCAGTCCCAGGCCCGTGCCTTTGGCCATGCGCTCGTAGCTGGTGACTCGGAAAAACTTCTCAAACACCCTTTCCTGGGCGTCAGAGGGGATTCCAAGTCCGGTATCGGTTATCGAGACCACCACGGTGCGTTCAAGCGGATCCGTATCTATCGCGATGGAGACACGCCCACCTTCAGGCGTGTATTTGATGGCGTTGGAAGCCAGATTTTCGACCACCTGTTCGAGCATCGCTGCGTCGGCTTCGACCGTGAGATCGACGGTCGATGGTGAGGTCGAAAGAGAGATGTTTTTCTCGGACGCGGCAGGACCCAGGCGGTGCAGGACACGCTCGGAGACGAGGCCCAGATCCGTCTTTTCGAGGACTGGACGGACCATGCCCGCTTCGATCCTGCTGATGTTCAACATGTTGTCGACGAGTGCGGACAGACGATCCGTGTCCTGGAGCATGGATGTCAGAACCTTCCTCCGCTCCGCTTCATCGATGATCTCGTCGTCGACGAGCATCTCCAGATACGCGCGAATCGAGGCCATCGGAGTCCGCAGTTCATGGCTGGCCTTGGAGACGAAATCCGATTTCATCCTCGAGACCCGATTCTCTCTGGTGAGGTCGAGAAGCGAAAGGACGAAGGGACCCTCCTCCGAATCAGCCAGGGAGACGATGCTTGCCTTGAACTGGCGAAGCGAATCCTCGTCATCCTGCCGGGTGTCGTACTCGCAGTCGAAGATGCGACCGTGGACGGCGCCTTCGGAAAGTCCGTCCAGTATCTGATCACGAAGCAGGCAATCATCGAGCATCTGGATGATTCCGGTGCCGACAGGGCTTTTCGCACAACCGAACAGAGCGTCCGATGCGGCGTTGGTGAGACGGATGGCACCCATCCGATCGAACACGATGACCGGACCCTCGAGCATGCTCAGGACCTTGAGAAGCTCTTCCGACCGTGAGACGGCGACATGTCGGGATGCGATCTCCTCACGACTGCGGGCATGCATTCGGGAGATCTGATCATGAATATCGAGAAGTCGATCGGACCCGACGAGATTCACCTGCTCATCGTTGGCGATGATCGATTCCATCTGATCGATGACTTCACGAACGACTCTTTCGGATGACCGCGCAGAGACAGAATAGATGATGCATGCACCGATGATCGAAGCACCGACGAGTCCGAGCATGCCGACAGGTTCGAATCCGAAGACTGCGACGGAGATTCCACCCAGAGCGGTCGCGGTCGCCGATGACAGCGCGATCAAGATCAGATTGTCCCAGACGAATCGCCTCACCATGTCCCTGCTTCCCTTTCGCATCAATCAGGAATGAAGTCGAGTGAACCTGTCGCGATGGTCTCGACGTAGGAGCGCGTCCTGGGATCATCAGGAGAGCGATCGAGCACGTCCTTGAAGGCATCACGAGCGGCCAACCTGTCACCACGGATCATCTCGACATGGGCGACGGCAAGCGACGGGATCGATTCATCCGCGGGAGCGACCTGCCTGGCCTTCGTGAACCAGACTTTCGCCGCATCAAGCTTGCCCGCTTCGAGATAGACGATTCCCTTGTAGAAGTAGCCTTCGAAACGATCGGGCGCGATCGAAATCAGACGGGCACCACAGGTTTCAAGACGGCCGTAATCACCGATCTGATGCGCCATGTCGCCGTACTCGATCCAGGCATCCACGTTTTCCGGCTCGATCCTGAGCAACTGGACATAGGAACTTCGCGCTTCACGAGGAGATCCCATCGCCTTGTAGCAACGTGCACGCAACTCGTAGAGCCAGCCTGGAACGGATTCGTCGAACATGTTCTCGAGCGTGTCGAGATTGCGGAGACACGCACGGTATTCTTCGTGATCAAGCTGGGCACGGGCGAGATCGGCAAGGATGATCTCATCCTCTCCACCGATCAGATAGGCCTGACCGAGATGTTCGATCGCCAGATCGCCATTCTTCTCGAGGACGGCGATGGTCCCCAGGAGGTGATGCATCGCGGCGTTGTTCTCGAAATAACCGAGCTTTGGAATGAGCAGTTCACGGGCCATCCTGTATCGCTTCATGTCGACGAGCACTTCACCGGCGGCAAGCAGATAGTGGACGCTTTGAACACTGCTCGGATCGACGTTCCAGGCGGACATGTAGGCGTCCAAAGCCTGTTCGTCCCGACTCCACCTTTGGTAGATGACACCTCTGAGGTAATGAGCGTCGGGGATGGAGGCGTCGAGTCTGAGCGCCTCACCGATCAAGGTGTCGGAAGACTCCAGACGCCCCTGCTCGAGACAGATCCTGGCCATCAACATGTAGGCCGAAGGATCCTGTGGAGTCCGCATTCGGGCCTGTTCAGCGTATTTCATCGCCTGATCGAACATCCCGGTGGTGTACGAACGGTAGGCCTGCTCCAATTCCAGCCGAGCTGCATGTCCTGCGACCCGCTTCTGGGATTCGATTCGATTCTTGACACCATTCGCGCCGGGGGTCGTGGAACAGGCGGCGAGCGAAAGCAGGCCGACGGCTCCAAGTGTCATGATGATGTACTTCATTGAGGTCACGTTCATTCTCCAGGTGGTACGAGTGGATGCTCGGATCATTCGACTTCGGCGGTGGCCATTTCAGTCTGAGTTGCAGCGTCAGCCGCGACGAGCGACACCCACCAATCAGTGAGCTTGGTTCGATATCGGGTCTCGGTGAACAGATTGAAGATGCCGGGATAATCCGCGACCTCTCCGTCAAGCGATTGAGATTCCGGGTCATTCGAGGAATCAGTCCGGGCGTTGACGAACGACTCCTCGGCGAGTGATGCCTCGAGCGATGCTTCAAACAGCGTGGAATCGGAGTGTTCGCCCCGGGGCATCACGAATGAGAGCGGGTCGGAGTGCGGCAGTGACTCCTCGTCGTCCGTCGAATCGAGTGACTTTCGAATCATCCGATCGAAGATGTTGGTCAGGACGTCTCCGCTTTCGCTGTAGATGGATCTTTCACCAAGAAGCTGACTGCGCATGTCGACCATTTCGGGCTGATTGGGATCATTGCGAAGGGATCTGTTGATGTACGAAATCGCACGATCGGTCTCGCCGTCACCAAGTGCCACGTGAGCATCGTGATTCAGATTCGCGGCGATCTTCTCGCGCGACCAGGGAAGAAGACCCTCTCGCACGCCGACCTGCACGTTTCGGACCAGGTTGTCGGCTTCGTCGGAAGCGGCGGTCATGACCTCTTCCTTGATGACCGTCGGGGTCACAAGAAAGATGATCTCCTGGCGAGTGACTTCGTCGTCCTGTCCCTGAAAAGCGGCGCCAACGAGTGGAACGTCACCGAGACCGGGAACGCTTCTTCTGCTGGTGATCGCCTTGTCCTTGAAGAGACCGCCGAGGACGATCGTCTCACCATCACGGACACGGACATTGGTGGTGATTTCATGCGTTGATTCATCCGGAACTTCTGTGTATCCGGCGCTGAGAGGGTTGCCGATCTTTCGAATCGTGTACTCACTCACACTCGGAAAGAGCTCGAGACGGATCGAACCGTCACGACTGATGAAGGGACGAAGAATAAGATTGATGCCCGTGTCGAGATACTGAACGGACTGGGTGGAAGCCGTTTCCGTCTGAGTGGTCGACAGATAGGCGACTCGTTCGCCGACCAGGACCTGAGCCCTCTGTCTGTTCAACGCCAGAATCTTCGGGCGTGCGAGAATCATGGTGTCGGAGACCTCATCAAGAAGACGCATGAAGACGCCGACGTTCTCGTTGAGAACTCCGAGCTTGAAACCACCGCGTTCGGTGGTCGCACCGACGGTCGACTGGATCGCCAGATCATTGGAGGTTGGCACTGTGCCCCCCGGGGTCGGGTTGTTCTGATTCTGAAGCCAGCTCACCGGATTCAACGGATTGATCAGATCGGTGAACGAACCCTTCAGAAGCACACTCACGTCCATGCCCCAGGCGTAATCACCGCTTGCTTCGGTGACGAGAATCGTCGATTCGACCATGACCTGCTTGGGCGGAGTGTCCACGTCGTCCAGCAGTGACTCCACGGCCTTGAGATTCTCCTGATAGTCGCGAACCACGAGCACCGGTTCGTGCGCCCATGAATCACCACCTGCATCCGTCTTGCCGGGAGCGAATCCCATCTGGATCTCTCCGAGACGGGACATGGTCCCATTGTCCGAAAGAAGCGGCTTCGCCAACGCCTCCGCGTCGATCGGCGAGATGTGATCGAGATAGAAGACCCTGTCCTCCATGACACGGTTCGCATTCTCACGCTGCATCTTCTCCTCGCAGGTCATCACGTAGATGAAATTCCCCTGCTCGTCGTAGCAGAGACTCGCGATGTGAAGAATGCTCTCGAGTGCTTCGTAGAATGTGACATCGAAGAGGTTCGCGGTCACCGAGACACTTCCGACTCTCTTGCTGGTGATGATGTTCCTTCGGCTCTGGATCGCGAGCATGTTGAGGACCTGCGGAAGGGGGACGTCCTCCACTGCGATCTCGAAGGTACCGAATTCATCGATGACTTCCTCGCCCCCGGACTTCTTTTCAGTCGGAACCTGTCCGTCAGGGCCCCCATCACCAGATTGCCCGAAAGCCATGGGCGTCATGAACAGACATGACATCGCGATGAGAACGCGAAGTGGAGTCATTCTGGAAGTGCATGAGAGTTGATTCGTCATCGATTGGCGCTCCTCGTTGCCTGAGGTATTCACTGAGCCCTGGAGTAAGACGGCCCGTGCACCGCCGTGCCCTACGTGGCGGTTACCGGCGCCCGACGCCGGTAATCACTTTTCGGCCCTGCATCCCCCCGACTTTGCCCAAACCACCACGTTGAGGTGAAATCACCGAAAAAAACTGCGAGTCCCGCAGTTCAGTCAGGGTCCGGATAACGAAGGTGCGTCACTCGGAGTGAAGTAAGGTGGCCCCTTCTCGACCCACGATGCAACGCCACCCCTTGAAAAGAGGGTTTTCAACCACTTCAAGCTGGATCGATCCGGCATCGACGGTGGTCAACTGAAAGGTGTACTCGGAGACCTCGAATCGAGACCCGACCGACCTGACGGAACCATTGATGAGCGCCGTTCCAAGCCCCTTTGCAGTTCCAGTGAGTCGAATGCTCGAGAGCGCGCCGACCAATCTGGACTGTTCATGGCTCACGATCGGACTGGAGACGGAAGGGTCCTCCGATTCTCCTGTGGTCGCCGTTGCGATCTGAACCGATTGAAAGATCGGGCTCTCGAAGGGATCTCGGACCAGCGAGACATCCAGTCGAATCGAGCGTCCTTCCGAGACGGTTTCGAACATGGGGCTCGTGCGTGCCGCGACGATCTCGGGATCCTGGTCGGCGATGGCGGTGCGTGGCATGCCGGAGATGATGCGAAGTCGATGCCATAGAAGCATGCCCGCCGGTCTGGCCATCATCACTCCACCGGTGAGGACGAGTAGCCCGAACACCATGAACTGGCGATGTGAGGCGCCGAGTCTCAGACGAATCCGTTCGAGAAAGGCAGGGATCCCCCACCGGGCATCGGCTTCGTACGAGTCTTTTTCAGAATGAAAATGGCTCATTCGGTCACCTCCGTCGCGAAGACTGTGTCCAGCTCGAAGTTCGCTTCGACCATTTCAGAATCACTTCGGGAACGTGTGACGCGAAGCGAACGAAGCCGAACCAGTCGGTCGGATGATTCCACCCGCTGCAGTGCTTCAAGCACGGCAGCGAAACGACCGCTCATCTCAACCGCCATGGGAAGACTCTTGAAATCCCGGGTCTCGTCAGGAACATCGATCTTCTCGACGGGCAGAAGACGGACCGACCATGATGTGGCGGCTCCATCGTCCACTTTCAATGCAAGCGCATCGGTCAGCCTGGATTCACTGGCATCTACGGGAATCATCTCGAGCTGGTCGCGCTCGATGGCGAGGCGATGCGAACGCTCGATCTTCAGTTCCTGAAGCATCGATTCGGTGGCGACCATGGAACCGCTTTCATGCTCCAGGCGATCAACCTCGACGTTCGCCATCGATGCACGGCTGTGCTCGGGATGAATGATCAGAAAGAATGCCGCTGCGGCTGCCGCCGCCATGATCAGGGCTGAAAACTGGACACGACGCCGGATATCACGATCGATCTCACTGATTTCGTTCTTCATCTCTCTTCTCCTGTGACAACGAATGAAGGTGTTTCCATGTCGATTTCAAACCCAAGCGAGAATTTGGTCCGGATGAGGTCGTTCTCCTCATGAAGAGCCGTGAAACCTCTCCTGACCTCCTCGAAAGGATGCCGTTCACGCAGCGTTTCAACGAGACGTCGGACCGTCTGTTCGTCTGGTGCGAATCCCTCGATCCGGGCGATGAGTCGCCGATCCACAGAGCTCTCGCGTCGATATCCCTGTCGAATCCCGGTCATGTCGATGTGCAATTCCTCGAGCACGATGGAATCAGGCACGACGTTCGCCATCGTCACGAGCAGTGAACCCACGGGAATCGGAAGTGCGATCTTCCGCCAGGATTCGATTCTGCGACGACTGAGCTCGAGCTCCTCGATCAAACGCGCCTCGAGACGTTCCGCCACGAGAACCTTCTCCGCCTGTTCCTGAGCCAGGACCAGGAGGGTTTCGGACGAGGATCGGGCCATCCGGGCATGGAGCACCAGACCGACCAGCAGGATGGTCATGCCGAGACCGCAGATGATGATTCTGCGATTGACGAGCCGCATGCGGGCCCGGGCGCCATACATCGGTGGAAGAAGATCGAGACGTCCCTGATTCATGCCGCCCTCCCCGACTTGTTCGAGGCACGTCCGCTTCGGAGCGGACGTGATGCCAGGCCGTAGGCAGCGGACCAGGCCGAGGCCGATTCGGAACGAATGCCGTTCTTTCTGAGAGCCTGACCGATGGAATCGATCGTTCTCTTCTCGTCATCAAGCGTGACGGGGATCCCGGTTCCAGATTCAAGCATCTCGCAGAATCGAGGTTCGAGAGACTCCCGTCCGGAGAGCACGATGCATTCGGGACGGGCACCACGAAAAGCGACGGCACAGTGACGAAGACAAAGAGCCACATCCTCGACGAGGCGGTGGAGAATCTGAGCGACGGCATCAGAAGCACCGGATTGAGCCGAAACATCCATGGAATGGCTTCTGCTGGAGGCCATGAGGCGATCACGTCGAAGCGCAGCAGCACTCACGAGATCCATGCCCAGCGACTCGGAAGTGGCGCAATCGAGCAACTCACCACCGATGTCGAATGTCTTGCAGAATCCGATTCGATCACCACGAAGATAGATCAGGGTGGTCCCTCGAGCGGAGAAATCCAGAACCACGCGAACTCGATCTCGGTCCTGTTCCCGGCGACAGTGCAGACTGTGGGCACGGGCGACACCACAGAAACCTGGCTCGAGACACAAGGGGGAAAGACCGGATTCCATGAGCAGATCGAGCCAGGAGACGATGTTTCGCTCGTCAAGCGCGAAGAGAACCACTTCCGCACGGTCATCATCGACACCAGGAGCTCGCGCTCCGGTCATCACACCGTCGACCTGCACTGAATCACGGGGAATGGAAAAACGTTCGGACGCCTCCCAGGCCAGGGACTCCTGCAGCTCCTTCGAGGACATGTGCGGGACTCTGATGGGATGAACGTGGACATGCTCTCGAGGGGCGCCGATGACGCATCGCGAGCCCGTGAAACCTGATCGTCGCAGGGACTTGCGCAGCTGTCCGGAATACAGGTGGGTGTCACGAGCATCGGATTCGGGAAGCGGAAACATCGCCGCGGCCTTGATCTCGGAAGTCCTTGAATCCAATTGGATCGCACGAACGGCATCATCGCCCACATCGATTCCGATGGGCGTTCGCCTCGCGAGGATTGACAGTGAGATACCGGACCTCATTGATGACTCCCTGGTGTCGACCGATATCAAGAATCGGTGACACCTGATTCATCGGCCCGCATTCAAGGCGTGATGAGTTCGGGGTCGAACCTTCTGATGGAGGGGTCGGTCTGTGCCGGTGATCCCGATAACAGGATCGACGCGGGCTCAGGGAGTCGAAAGAACTTCGACCGTTGTCTTGGCCGTGAATGCCGATACGGTCACTCTGTAACGACTTCCCTGGCACACCAGATCGATCGTCCCACCGGTCCCGGGCACCCCGCCACTGGAGGACACCGAACCTCCGTATTCGTCGAAGGTCGTGTAGTCGAGTCCGGAATCGAGATCGACGGATTCGATCAAAACGCCGTCGAATCGATCGTCTGAAGAGAAGTCGATGATGTAGTGTCCGTCATTGCCGGTGGTACCGAGAGGATCAGAGACATAGTCGGCCGACACGGGATCGTACGGATAGGAAAAGGATTCGGGTGAGACTCTGACCACGCAGTAACCGAGGTAGCCGCTCTCTCCCTCGGGAGTCTCGATGAACTGGAATCGTCGATACTCCTGATTCGCCAGCGCATCGGATTGAGCGAACACGATGTCGGAGACGATCGATCGGGCAGCGGCTTGAATCGCGAAGGTCTCCCGATCGATGAGATTCGGAATGAGAAGCATTCCGGCGATGCTCAGAATGCCTATGCCGACCAGCATCTCGACCAGGGTGTAGCCGGAATGATTCCGGTGTGACTTCGATCGGAGCCTCATCGGGCCGTGTTCACTTGATCTGATCCTGCAGAGCTGATGCGCCTGATCGATCCGCTTCCGGACCCTGCTGGTGCGGGTGTCGCTTCCGCTTCCTCCTGGATCGTAGCATCTGCCGCACCACCACCGGACGAATGAACACCCTGGATCAACTCGCTCAGTCGGTCGTAATCGATCGCGACCGATTCAACCCTGACACGGGCGTTCCCATTCGCCAGAAGCTGACGCGTGGCACGGAGCTCGTCGAGTATCTGTTCGAGGATCCGGGTCTGTGTGGCACGTTGTTCATTCGCGCTTCGATTGAACAAGGGCCCCTTGGAAACCTGCCCGATTTCAGGGAGATCTCCGGCGGATTGCTCATGGGAAGGACTCGCGTCTGCAGCTGACGTCGCGACATGATCGCGCATCGCACCGAAGAGCATCACGGAGCCGAGAAGCAGCAACGAAGGTCCTGCGATTTTCACAATGCGTTTTCGAATCATGTGCCGTCTCCTGAAAGGCGTGAACTGGGGTTCAATCGGCAGGCAGCCCACCCGACGTGAGTAAAATGTGGGGTTGTTCGAATTCTCGGACCCTTTCGGCCAGAATCATCCGGACAAGGCCTATCGCATCCCGGGCGGAGACAGTTGGAAATGCATGAATCTGATAGTCGAGATCACCACGCAATCGACGAATGAAACGAGCGGTTCCCAGATCCGATACCGAGAGAGCCTCCCCGCCACCTCCCCCATCGAGTGCGTATGAGCAGATCAGGGCATTCGCTCCAGGCCACGATTCGAAGACGATGATGGATCGCCTGGACGGCCCGACCGAATCATGGAACGACTGATGCGCGACGACCAGCGCCCATTCCCCGGTACCGGGTCGCGCAGGTCGTGCCACCACGGTCCAGGCCTCGTCGAAGTCCACCGTCCTGTGAACAGCATTCTGAAGGAAGCATCTGGGCTGAGAAACGCCATCGTCCTGACGAGGATCTCCAGGAACGTTCACGAATGCAATCAGCGTGACGATGCAGATGAAGAGCATTGATCGTGCGATCGATTTTCGTTCGCTTGAAGACACCACTGTCACCAATCACAGGGAAAACCGTCGGAATCAAAGACACGAACGACTCCGATGCTTTGATCCCAGGTCAGAGTGTGATTCCCACTGATCTGGAATCCCGAAACATCGGGTGCCGAATCCACGATGGGAGATGAAAGCAGTCCGTAGGATTCGAGTGAGTCGATGACCTCCGTGATGTCGGAACCGAGCGGTGCGTTCGTGCCCTCGTAGACCCAGAACAAGGCCATCTGACCTCGTAGAACGTTCAACTGGGAATGCGCCGTCGCATTTTCGGCCTGTGTCGTGGCATCGGTAAACCGCGGAACGGTGAATGCCGCCAGAATTCCCAGAATGACCACCACGATCAGTATTTCGATCAGCGTGAATCCCGTCGGCCGGCATCGGGATCGGTCATGCAACGTGAGACCCTTCATGAGAAACTCCTTGTGCCATCGACGACGCGGCTTGCAGGCCGGCCATCTTCGTATTGACCCCAGAAGCTTCGGTGCTCACACACCGATTAGACGATCGAATTCAGAAACGCTGAATCAAATCAGGATGTCGGGATAGGCGACATGCCGTTCGGTCTGTTCCAAATGGTCCGGATACGTCACCGTCAGTCGGCATGAAAAAACCGCGGCATCGCTGCCGCGGTTCGGTGTTCTTCGAATGATCGTCCCTGACGGGATTCACCAGTCGGCTTCACCGACGATGACGAGACGAGAGTTGTCGCTGCTCAATCCCCACTCGTAACTGCCACCGACGGTGGGTTCCATGGGGATGTAGGAGCTGTCCACGAGTTCCGTGAAACAAGCCGCGACGGAGTCGATGCCACCGCTTGAATCGAGATCGCCGGGAAGGCGACTGTTCTGGGCACGGAACAACTGACACTGACTGCGCATCGATTGAAGCTGGGTTCGTGCCTGACTGGCAGCGGCCTGGTCAGATGCGTTGGTGAACTGGGGAATCACGATCGAGGCGAGAATGCCGAGAATCACGACGACGATCAGAATTTCGATCAGAGTGAATCCGCGCCTGGCAGTACGAATGTTGCGCATGGTGATGCGTCCCTTCAAAGAGTTCGGCGACGATTCGCCCGGTGTTCGAGTGGTCCTTCTGGAAAGGACCCGATACAAATTCGGAAATCCTCTGATTTCCCCGCTTTCGAAAACGACTTCGAAAACCTGAAGCGTCGAGGCATCCTTTCGGAGACGACGACGATGCTGAAGACGGATCCCCATGCCCCCCTCCGCGCGGCATGGTTCCCCACCACGACTCCAATCGGAAACGTACGATTCGGACTGAAGTGGTCATCACGGAATCGACGAGCTTGTTGCAAACCAATCCACACAGACCACGCAGATCGCATGATCCGCATTCAGGCCGCGAGCTTCGATTCCAGTTCCACCGTGATTCGCCATCCCGCCGATGACGGCAGCGCCAATGCGACCACCCCCCGACATGCGGTCCGACTGGGATCCTGCCAGCCGATGGTGACGATCGATCCGGTGGGGACCGATTCCCTGCTGCGCCCGTAGAGCCGGCCATCATGAATCCTGAGGTCCTCGAGTTCGAGAATCCGTCCGAATTCCTCCCCTGCCAGCATCATCAGGCTCACCTTGCCGGTGACCGGATCCCCTTTCAGGGCAGGCCTGGGTGCGGCCGGCAGATCGATGATGGTGATGCATGCCGCAGTCTCATGGGACTCCTCCGCGAGCTCGCTCCCGGTGACGACCTGGGCGCTGGCGTATTCGGCGATGGATGCGTTGGTCATGGCTGAAATCCCTTTTGGATCGAGGATCGTGGAAATTACCGGTCATTGAAAAATGAAACGGTCGTGCGTTCGACAAGCACGAGTGCGGAAGATTCTTTTCGGACTTTCACGATCTTCAGTTCAGAAGAATCCTGAATACGGAGGCAAATCGGATGTTCCCCTTCAAAGCTGCAGAGACGGATGGGAGGTACCATGGAGGGCGTTCGAAAATCGGCATGCCCTTCATGCGTGAGAGAGCCCAGCAATGATCAAGATTCATCCATTCGAAGCGGAAAGACCTCCCGCGCCACTCTCGGGAGCGGTCGCTTCGGTGCCCTACGACGTCATCTCGACGGAAGAGGCGCGAGACCTCGCATCCGGAAACGACCAGTCGTTCCTCCACGTGGTCAGACCCGAGATCGATCTTCCCTCGGAGACGGGCCCCTATGCGGACGAGGTCTATGCGATGGCGAAGACCAATCTGAATCGACTCAGAGACTCAGGGGTCCTTGTCAGAGATCTCGAATCCGGCATCTACCTCTACCGATTGACATGGAAGGGCATGTCCCAGACGGGCATCGTCTGCTGTTGTGATGCCCAGCAGTATCGAGAAGGCCTGGTGAAGAAACATGAATTCACGAGACCGGACAAGGAAGATGACCGAACACGTCATCTGCAGGTCACGGAGGCCCATGCCGAGCCGGTCTTCCTGGCCTTTCATGACGACGAGACCATCGCATCACTGGTTCGGACGGATCTCGAAAACGAACCCTATTGTTCCTTCGAAGCCGATGACGAGGTCACCCATGAGTGCTGGAAGGTGAAGGATCCGCAGTCCTATGTACGAGCGTTCGAGCGACTCGATGCCCTGTACATCGCGGATGGACACCACCGCTCGGCCGCAGCCGAGCGAGCGGCCACCACCCTGATGGGCGCGAATCCGAAACACACGGGTGACGAAGCGTACAACCACCTTCTTGCCGTCTGCTTCCCCTCGAGCGAACTGCGCATTCTGCCCTACAACAGGGTCGTTCAGGATCTCGCCGGCATGACCAAGACCGAATTTCTGGAGCGTCTCTCCACGGTGGGAACGGTCGTCCCCACGCAGGATCCGACACCTTCCGAGCGAGGCGTGGTCTGCGTCCACCTCGACGGCGCATGGCATGAACTGCGATTCGATGCGGCTCGAATCGATGCCTCAGATCCCGTGGAGTCTCTGGACTGCGCGCTGCTTCAATCATTGGTTCTGGAGCCGATGCTCGAGATCGATGACCCGCGGACCAATCAAAGGATTCAATTCGTGGGTGGCATAAGGACGGTCGATGAACTGGCGGCGAAGGCCGGATCCACAGGAGTCGCCTTTTCGATGCACCCGACTTCGATGGGAGAGCTTCTCTCCGTCGCCGACAGCGGGATGACCATGCCACCGAAATCAACCTGGTTCGAACCAAAATTGAGAAGCGGACTCTTCGTCCATGATTTTTCAGGGAGCTCATCATGAGGATTCTCATCGCAGACAGTTTCGACGACTCCGGAGTGGAAGCACTTCGCGCGGAAAGCTTTGAAATCACCCATGATCCGGGTCTGACCGCGGACGACCTTCCCGATGCCATGGCTGAAGTCGATCCAGACATCGTGGTCGTTCGATCCACCAAGGTCACCGCCGATGCGATCGATCGGGGAACGAATCTCTCTCTGATCATTCGAGCTGGTGCGGGATACGACACCATCGATCTGGATCGGGCGAGCACCAAGGGCGTTTTCGTGGCGAACTGCCCTGGAAAGAACGCACTCGCGGTCGCAGAGCTCGCATGGGGATTGATCCTCGCCTGCGACAGACGCATACCAGACCAGACCGCCGACCTCCGTGATGGAAGCTGGAAGAAGAAGGAATACGGGAAGTCGTCGGGATTGGCTGGAAGAACGATCGGAGTCATCGGCGCGGGCAGAATCGGACGAGCCGTGATCGACAGAGCGAAGGCATTTGAGATGAAGGTCGCGACCTGGGACCGCTCGATGACCGAAGAGCAGGCAAGAGCGCTCGAGCTGACACACTGCGAGAGTCTCGTCAATCTCGCGAAGATGAGCGACGTGGTGACGGTCCACCTCCCTTCGGTGCCTGAGACGAAGCACCTCATCAACGACAAGTTCATCGATTCCATGCGCCCGGGCGGGATCCTCATCAACACCAGCCGTGGCGCTCTCGTCGATGAGAAGGCGCTCCGTCGGGGCATCGAGGAAAAAGGGATTCGAGCCGGCCTCGACGTCTACGAGAACGAACCATCCTCCGGCACGAGCGACTTCACGAACGAACTGATTTCAATGCCCGGTGTCTATGGGACACATCATGTCGGCGCTTCCACCGACCAGGCACAGGAATCGATCGCGATGGAAGTCGTTCGAATCATCCTCTCATACAGGAACTCCGGAGAGGTTCCGAACTGCGTGAATCGCGCCAACGCAGGTCGCAGTGCGGCGCTGCTGACCGTACGGCACATGAACAAACCGGGCGTGCTTGCAAAGGTCTTCGACATTCTCGGCCAGGCGGCCCTGAACGTCGAAGAAATGGAGAATCTCATCTACGAAGGTGGCGAATCCGCTTGCGCGAGAATCCAGCTGGGCAAGACCCCTTCCATCGGTGAAGTGAAGGCGATCGAGGAGGAAGTGACCGTACTCGGCGTTTCCGTCGCGAGCATTGAGAGCAAGGACTGAGAGATCATGACCATGATGAACGCACAGAAGACGACCGAACGCATCTACAACTTCTCGGCGGGCCCTTCGACCCTGCCCGAATCCGTTCTGGAGCAGGCCCGGGAGGATCTGCTCGACATCCAGGGAACGGGAATCGGCGTGCTCGAACACAGCCATCGTGGCGCGACCATCACCGAGGTCTTCACTGAAAGCCTCGAACTCTGCCGGGAACTCTCCGGCGTGGGAGATGATCATGAAATCCTCTTCCTGTCGGGAGGCGGAAGTCATCACGCCGCGATGCTTGCGATGAACTTCCTTCCGGAGGGCCGCACCGCGGACTATCTGCTCACCGGAAACTGGGCCCGGGTGGCGAAGGAATACGCCGACTCGTACGGACGGACTCATGTGGCGTTCGACGGGAAGGCCAGCGTCTACGACAGAATTCCCGCAAACGACGAAGTCACGTTTTCAGATGACCCGGCGTACGTCCATTACTGTTCGAACAACACCATCTACGGCACGAGCTTCGAAGCTCCGCCGAAGACGAGTGCCCCCCTGTTCGTGGACATGAGCTCGGAGATGTTCTCACGCACATGGGATTACTCGGGACACGCGGTCAGCTATGCATGCGCCCAGAAGAATCTCGGTCCGGCTGCGGGATCATGCCTGATCATCAGGAAGGATCTTCTTGAAAGGACCAATCCCGGTCTTCCGAAGATCTTCTCCTACGCCGCGAACGCTGACAAGGAATCACGCCTGAACACACCACCCGTGTTCACCATCTACATGATGGGGCTGGTCTTCAAGTGGATCAAGCAGCAAGGTGGCGTGTCGGAACTCGAGGCGCGAAATCGTGAGAAGGCCGCCATCATCTACGATGCCATCGACGGTTCCGGCGGATTCTGGATCGCGCACGCCGAAAAAGACTCACGATCGATGATGAACATCCCCTTCAGGACCAGTGATCCGGAAATGGACAAGCGATTCATCGCCGAAGCTCAGGAGAACGGCATGAGCACGCTCAAGGGACACCGTTCGGTCGGTGGCATGCGCGCTTCGATCTACAACGCGTTTCCGCGTTCCGGATGCGAAGCCCTTGCCGCGTTGATGAATGATTTCGCCGCTCGAAACGGTTGATCATTCCTCGTCGATGAGATCCGAGGGACGCGTTCGGCGCGTCTCCTGGATCTGGTCGTAGAGATCTCGAAAGAGAGTCCGCAATCGCTCACGTTCCTCGGGTGCGAGACTTGGATCTCTCCGGGCCGTGGCGACCTCCATCAAGGCGCGCCTGGCCTGAGCCGGATCAAGTGCCTTCACATCGGCTTCGGAATAGACGGGAAGACCGGGCGCAGTCGGCTGCATCAGCATGCCAAGTGCCCGCGTGTCGCCACGGCGCATCGAGCGAAGCCGTGACATCGCGGCGTCGTACTGGGAATCGAGACTCGCCCGGATACCGGGATCGATGTCGTTCAGAGTTCTTGCGCGCATGATCTGAAGGATCGACGACTGCAGAGAAGCCCGATCCATCGACTGGATCTGCTCCGCCGTATGAGCGGGGATCGAGACACCGGAGATCTGCTGATGGGAACGAACGCCCAGTTGTGAAAGACGCTTGTTTTCCGTGGTTCCGGCCGCGGCACCGGTATCGGCGGTCGATTCCGACTGACGCTCGTAGACGATGGTCGCCATGCGAACCTCTTCCGAGGAACCGGTCGGCATGATGAAGACCTCGCAGGTGATGGTGTCTCTGCTGAGAAAGCTGTACACCTGCCTGAAACCCTGCTGCATGCCGGTGAAGGAATCCATTTCCTCACCTTTCAGCTCGAGAGAGGCGGAATTCTCATCCCAGTCACCATGCGTATCGGTGTAATACTGACCGAGGGTGTCGAGCGTGAGGACGAAATAGGACTCGCGCCCCACACCTCCGTCGTACCCGAAGATGTGAAGACTGGAGACATGGGGTGTTTCGTTCGAGGTCGATTCCAACTGGACGAAACGCCCTCCCAGCAGACCGCTGCCTCGCGATGTCCCCGCGGTCCGCATGGCGGGCATGCCGGGCATCGTCACCAGCATGGAATAGTCCCAGGACCCGATGAGGGAACGAATACGATCATGCTCGGGAAGAGGCTCCGTCCCCTCCATGACCAGCACCTGGACATCGTGCAGAGAAGGTGCCTCGGTGATGGAATCCTGCCGAGCGAAGGCAGTCGTCGACATGAGGAACGAACAGACGAGAAATGTGCGAATCATCGAGAACCTCCGTGTTTCGATCGACAGGATACTCGATGCGGATATGAAGAGAACCTGACCGCACCGTCAATCGAATGAATCGATGAGGCCGAGAACCGCGGCGTCGATCAATCGGTACATCAATTCAAAACCGTCCGCGCCACCGTAGTAGGGATCGGGGACGTGGTCGTGATCCGAATCGGGCGCATAGGACATCAAGTTTCGAATCCTGTCTGGGGGGCAGTCCATCTCCAGGAGTTCCTGGACATTCTGGTCGTCCATGCAGACCAGCAGGTCGAAGTGTTCGAAATCGTCGTTGACGACCTGCCTGGCTCGAGAGACGAGCGCCACGCCATTGCGCGCCGCAACATCGTTGCTCCGTTCGTCAGGCGGATTGCCGGCATGCCATCCCCCCGTACCAGCGGAGTCGACTTCGAATCGGTCGGCCAGGGAACGCTCCCTGAGACGATGAAGGAACAGACCCTCGGCCAAAGGGCTGCGACAGATGTTTCCCATGCAGATGAAGAGTATTCGATGCAAGAATGGCTCCAATCAGGATGGACGCGACAAATGCGTCCGTTTTTTCATCGGATACAGAGTATCTCTGGGCGATTCCGCAGGGAAGTCACCACAATCCGTCAGGATCCACGATCCAACTTGTCCTACGGGGGGTACCATGGACATCCACGTCTCAGGACGTACTTCTTTGACATCAGGGGCCGAACGGCATCGATCGGACGTTTCGATGTTGTCGTTGCGTGTCGTGGAGCATCCAGGCCACGTAAAAAGGATGCAAAAACACAACTGCCAACACGCAGTACTCACTCGCAGCCTAAGCCGCGACCGCTGGTCACCCGACGCCCGATGAGGTGGCCAGTGGAACATCATCGGGCTGGTTCCAATGGGCCGGCATACTTCGGCGGAACGAGAAACTTGTATGCCATGTCCTGTGGTTGGCCACCATCAGCCGTTCCACAGGACGAGAACAAAGAGATGGTTACACACGTAGACGCGGCAGCTTCGCCGTTCCGACACGGGGGTTCGAATCCCCCCGGCTCCATTGAACACGCTCCGCGCGGCCGACAGGCCGCGCGGAGCGTGCTGCATGTACGGCCCGAAACCACGATCGGAGCCGATTCCGGTCGGAGATCCGAAAATGACTGAAAGGGTGCACGCCTGCCGGCCTTGTGCAGGAAGTCACTTTCACCAAATACCACCACTTCAGCCTTTCACTTTCCCTGGAACCGGATAGGTTCGTTGTCGAGGAAGTGCTCGATGGGATCACCATCGATCACATGCAGGGGCATGAGGAGTCACTTTCATGTACGGGACATGCCAGGGGAATCAACGTGCTTCGGCACGTCTTGTGGCCGTTGCAGCTCTGCTTCTGCTGACACTCGGCCTCGAATCGAACATCGCAGTGGGACAGACGCCTGATTATCAAGGCACCGTCTGCCGACTGGACGCCCAGACCGTTCGTTACGAGGTGTCCACTGAAACCGACGTGCAGAACGTGCTGCTCTACGCGACGCCACCCGGTGGCGGCTGGTACCTCTCGCAGGTGGAACCGGGCCTCTTCCGTCGCGACATGAACAGCCCGGTCGGACAGCAGATCCAGTTCAATCTTCTGTTGCAGAATCCGATGCAATTCAGCTTTCCGGTGCACACCATGTCACTGGACGAGGGCTGTCTGTCCTTCGAACGCGACGACGTCCTGCCACCTCCGATTCGAGG
This sequence comes from Planctomycetota bacterium, assembly GCA_902521645.1. GTDB lineage: Bacteria > Planctomycetota > Phycisphaerae > Phycisphaerales > SM1A02 > UBA8087. Next base: position 22,138 of record CABYSN010000004.1, on the reverse strand, counting down.
ATTCAGGCATGATTTCACCACGAATCCGGATTCGATCAGGATCACCTTCGAAGCGAATCCGGGAAACTATCTGATTCCGGCGACCAGCTCCGTCGACGTTCGCTTTCGAGTCGATGGAGGAGTGTTCGCCAGAACACGAATGGCGACGACCGATCAAAGATTCTTCGAAGCGGATCTCATGGGCATCGGTCCCGGTTCGAAGGTGATCTACTGGTTCGAACAACAAGTGGGCGAACAAACGGTCGAGAGCACGTTGTTCACACGCATCGTGGGCCAGAAGGATCCACCGTCCGCCGAGTTCCCGATTGAGGCACGATTCGCCGGTCGATTCCGGGACCGCCATCCCAATGAATGGCGATTCGATCACTATGTCGCGAACTACGCCGGAGGCAAGACCTTCGAGATGGTCGTGACAGACCACGGTGACTCACTCGAGATGACCGTCGTGACCGATCGGACCAGCGGTCCGGAACGAGTCGACTTCAAGTACTACATCCAGAGCGCCCCGGGGGCGATGTGCGATCGACCCATCACCGCGGTGAATCTGGTGATGGACCGTGACCAGACAGAATCCCACGTCTTTCACAGTGGCATTCCGGACATCACCCCCGGCCAGATCATCGAATTCGACTTCACCCATGTCGGCGTCCCCGATGGCGAGGGAGGCGTGATCCAGTACTACACCGAATACTTCTACTACCACGCAGGTCGGGGAAAACTCGGCCTGGCGCAGAGCAATCCACGAGCAAGGCCGGCGGGAGACGCCTCGATCGCGTTGGTCACGTCACCCCGTTTCGCATTCGCCCAACACGCAAACAACCTGACGATCGAGGAACTCGACCATTTTCTCGCTGGCAAGGAACGCTTCGAGACGGACCATGAAGACGGTCTTCTGAAGAACTTTCCGACCTGGTTCGATTGCTGCTCGGGACCGATCGGTTTCGGCTTGAAAGAAAGCGCCCATGCACGCCCGGAAGCACTGGGACCTGTCTTCAACGCACCAAGTTGCATCGCGTGCCACCAACTGGACGGTCGTGGCGCGACACCGACCGGGCAGGAGGACACGTTGACCTCGTTGGTGATGCAGCTTTCGACGGACGAGGTCGACGCCTTCGGTGCGCCTGTCCCGGACGCCCGCTACGGACGCCAGTTCGATACCGCTTCAGTGGAGGGATACCAGCCGGAAGGACGCCTTCAAGTCGACTACGAGATGATCGAAGGGACGTTCGATGATGGGACCCCCTATCAGTTGCGCAAGCCCAGCTATCGCTTCGAGGACACGCTCCACGGCGTTCCCGACAACGCACGGCAATCCGCTCGAATCGCCCCCATGCTGGCTGGCACCGGCCTTCTCGAGGCCTTGCAGGTCTCCGAGATCCTCTCACGTGAGGATCCGGAGGACATCGATGGCGACGGAATTTCGGGGCGCGCGAACTGGGTCCATGACGTATTGACGGACGAAATCGCGCTCGGCCGATTCGGTTGGAAAGCCGGCCAGCCCGGGCTCGTTCAACAAACCGCGGTCGCCTATCAGCGCGATCTGGGAATCACATCGGAGTACCTTCCTAATCACGATTGCGGATCGGAATCGACGGATTGCCCGCCCGATTCCACACCCGAACTGAGCACCACCTCGGTCGAACTCGTGGCCGAATACGTCGCCGGTCTCGCTCCCCCACCACGTTTGAATCATGAGGACCCGATGGCGATCATCGGAATGCAGCTCTTCAAGAACGCGAATTGCCAGGCATGTCACACACCTTCGATGCGAACACGCTCCGATCATGAGACCGTCGCCTATCGAGACCAGCGCATTGAAGCATTCACAGATCTCCTGCTGCATGACATGGGTCCGGGTCTCGCGGACAATTTCATCGAATACGAAGCGATCGGTTCCGAGTGGCGCACAGCGCCGCTCTGGGGCGCACACTACGTCGGACACGTGCTTGGCGTGCCGGAAGAATGCAGCGACCCCTATTCAGGAGATCAAGCCCCAAACTACCTCCACGACGGGAGAGCTCGAAGCCTCATGGAGGCGATCCTCTGGCATGACGGCGAGGCCGCAGGTTCTCGAGCGGTCGTCCTCGCCATGAATGCGGAGGAGCGTGAAGCACTTCTTCGGTACGTCGCCTACCCCTTCGATGACCCGTCACTGCATGAGTCTGCTCCGGAACTCTGCGAAGGAGATCTGAATCATGACGGGACCATAGACGGGGAGGATCTGACGAAGATGCTGACCGCATGGGGCACGACCGGCCCGGGAGATCTCGATGGGAATGCCATCGTGGACGGAGCAGATCTGACGCGCCTGCTGACCCGTTGGGGCCCCTGTGACTGACCCCGTTGCAAAGACGGCGTGAAAGAAGCCTCTGAGACGATCTGAAGGCGGTTTCATCTCTTTTTTTGAACGTAGGAATCAAATCAAGTCGAACTCTCCCCCTGAAATACGTATCACTTGAGGTATGGCGGAGAAGCACACCATCTCGGACAAAGATCAGATTCAGGAGGCTTCTCAGGAACGCCCCCTCGACGACTGGCTCAAGATCCCGGAAGGCGAGGGGGATCAACCCGCGAACCCCAGCACGACGGCCACCTGCTGGACGATGATCGGCGATGCACTCAACGAGAACTCACCGACCACCAAGGGAAGTCGAGAAGAGCTCACCAGGAGATACTGGCCGGCGATCTTCGCTTTCATAAGGGCTTCGGGACGTTCGGTCGCGGTTGCCGAAGATCTCACTCAGGGATTCATCTGCGATGTTTTCCTCGGCAGAGATCTTCTTTCCAAAGCCGAAGAGGCGAGAGGCCGCTTTCGCTCGCTTCTGCTCAGTTCGGTCAGAAACTACCTTGCCGACGATTACAGAAAACAGACCACGAAAAGAAGATCACCTGAGAGCGGTCCACCAGGCAGTCTGGACGCGCACTACGCGATGGAAATGGCGGATCAGGCGAATCTGACTGCGGAATCGGCGTTCAACATCCGATGGATCGATGAACTGATTCTCAGAAGCTCGGAAGAGACCAAGGCAGCCTTGATCGCCAACGGACAGGGCGCCCATTGGGACATCTTCAAGCATCGTGTGCTGGACCCTTGCCTCACAGGCGCGAAGCCGGTTCCACATGAGGAGCTTTCCGCCAAATGGAACCTCAACGGGCTGCCCCAGGTCTCCAACTACCTGGTCACGGCGAAAAGACGGTTTGCACGAACCCTACTCCTGAATGTTCGAGACACCCTTCCTGAAAATCAGGACCCCTCTCTCGAACTTCGCGAACTCTTCAAGGCACTTGGAAATTAAGCGATGAATGATTCGACACAGACAGGCATGAAACAACCAATCGAATGGGCGATGGAGACGGACGTCGACCCCTTTTTCATGCTCGCGAACTGGCTTGTCAGGGATGCTCTCGAAGAGAAGACCGATGCCGTGACCGCGCTCACCTCGGCGGAAACGACTCTGGATGAATTCCGAACCCTCAAGCGGGTCTTCAAACAGCTGCGAGTCCAGGGCGAGACCGTATCGGATCGACGCCTGGGCGCACGACTGTATGCCATCTCGATTGCGGGCGCCTTCGTCTTCCATGATCGGATCATCACGACCCAGAGCCGGGAACGGTTGATTCGTGCCTTCACGGACCTGCGCAATGACACCCAGTTGCCGGGACCGCTCCATGCCGTGGCTGAACGAGCCCTCGAGCGGATGAGTCGCGAGGACTGAACGGAAGAATCGAATCCTGTGAAGCGCACGTCACGATGACGTGCGCTTTTCATGATCTCGACGAGGGATGAACAAGACAGAACGTGCACTCAAAAGCACAGCACCCCCGACCGAAGTCGAGGGTGCTGGAATTCATGATGTGTGCGTCGACGTTCCGGAAGGAACATCGACTCCGATCAGTGCCTTACGGCGCAGGGCAGGAGCCCCAGCTACCGAGCATGATGGTCAGGTCGGCACCGCCGACAAGACCGTCACCGGAGAGATCAGCGACAGGGTCGTTGGTTCCCCAGCTGCCGAGCAGGATCGTGAGGTCGGCACCGTTGACTTCACCGTCAAGGTTGAGGTCGCCGGTACAGGTGACGGGTCCGCCACCATCCCAGGTCTTGTAGTCCATCACCCAGGCAACACCGGGGAACCCGATGGCTGAGTATGCGAGATAGTCAGCGATACCACATGCGTCGGAACGGATGTAGGTCTCACTGGTCTCACCAAGCTGGTTGGCACCGATGGTGCTGAAACCATCTGTGCTGGCCACACTGTCATAGACCACGACGACGTTGGTGCCGTCAGGAATTTCAACCTGAGCTTCATAGGACACGGTGACCAGACCCTGGTAACCGCCACCGGGGATGTAGACCTCGGTGCCATTGATCTCGGTCATGCTGGCGAGCACGGGAGCCGCTCCGGCGTCCGAATCAGCGAAGATTCGAATGGAGGAGAGCTGTGCACTACCGCCGTTGTTGACGCCGAAGTCGACGCAACCGATGAGTTCCGCAGGACGGCTGAGGAACTTACGAGCGTACTCGTTGGCAGTGGTGATGCCACCACCAGCGCAGGAGACGCCGCCTTCTGCAACGGTCGGATCAGCGTTCTGAGTGACGGACACTGCATCAACAGGTGCATCACAGACGAACGTGGGCAGTGAAGCACTCGTCAGAGTCATCACGCCGGGTCCGAACGAAGCCGCATCGTAGCCACCGACTCGAACGAGATAGGTGGTACCAGCAGTGACTTCCCACTGGACGCTTGAAGCGAAGAATGCGTCACCACAGTCTTCGTTGCATGCCAGATAGAGATCCGGCAGTGACGCAGGATCGAAGCTGGCGGCATCGTAGTTGTAGACCGCGATCTTGGTGTCCCATTCAGCACCACCGTCGCAGGTGGAAGCGGAGAGGAAGCCATCGATGTCGGTCGAAACGACGTACCAGATGTCGTTCTGGAGCTGTTCGAAGCCGACGCCCGAACCACACTGATCCTGAGGAGGACCGTCGGTGTTGCAACCGGTGGTGTCGAATGACACGGCGACGGAGTCGTCGCCGGGAACCGCGTAGGAGACCGCACCACCAACACAGTCGTTGGCGACTGTAGCGTTGGGATCGGTGCATTCGTAGATGTAGAAGCCACAGCCGTCGACTGCGAACTGGACGCAGAACGCATCCCACTCGGTCTCGCAGCATGCGGAGTCGAGGTCACAGACGAATTCGCAGCAGGACACGTCCTGACAGCCGCCGACACCAGCGATGACTTCGGTGCAGTTGCCTGAAGCGGGGTCACCGCACTCGGCGTATGCCAGTGGGGTGAAGGAGATCGTGACCGAGTACTCGGTGGAGCAGTCGGAGAGCGTGTAACCACTTCCATCATCGAAGTTCCAGACCTCGATGCCGTAGCGTCCGGGCTGCGTCAGGACGTCGACGCCCCAGGGCTGGGAATCACATGGCATGAGGTAGAAACCACCGAGTTCGTTGGTGGCGCAGTCGAGGGACTGAGCACCGGTGAGCACCACGATGCCGGGTGACGTTTCAGTACCCAGACCGTCGAGGTCGGTTCGAACGGTGTAGGTGAGGAAACCGGGCTGGGTCAGCTCGAAGTTGTAGTTGTCGTAGTCGGTCGCAAGTGCGGCTGAGAAGCCACATGTACCGGCAACGACGGTGTCACCTGCGGAAAGCACGCCGATGTCCTGGATACCACCAGTTTCGGCGGGTGGCGTGACACAGCCATAGTTCGGGTCGTTTGCAGGATCATCACCACCACAGACGGTTGGATCATTCTGCTGGAATGTCGCCGTGGACGGATCAACGTCACACTGGCCGAAGGCCAAGCCGGACGTACAAGCCAGAACGGCTGCACCGGCGATGAAAGAATAGTTACTCATTTAAGAGTCCTCCAGATCTTCAAATCTCTTGATAGTCCATAAGGATATGGATACGGGCAAATGACGGTGTGGGGCCAATACAAACGTTTCGGATTGACATCCTGTACCCACATCCTGAATACGCATACACGAGCGTATCTCATGACTGCACAAGCACCAAACACCAAGCAGGGAAAATGAAGAGGTTTCAGAGCCCCTCAGGAGCTCCTGAGAACGAGAAAAGCGAGCCTCCAAAAAAACCCCCCTTTGGAGCTCATAGGACAATGGTTGCAGGTTCGAATTGAAAAGACGACGCGAGGTGTTTTTGAAAAAAAACGCTCGAATATGCTTTTATCGGACTCACTTGAACCTTGGACGGGGCCCCAGAGCGTTGGAACCCCGGGACTGGCGCATGAGCGCCAGAAGTGGCTAGCGCCAGTCGATCACGACCTTTCCAAACTGAGCACCCGATTCAAGTCGGGCAAACGCCTTCGCTCCCTCCCGACTGGAATGGATCGAATCGATGGTCGGTCGGAGCAGACCATTGCGCAACAGACTGAGCACCTCACGAAATTCCGCCATCCCCCCCATGGTGGAACCCATCACGGTCAATTGGTTCCAGAAGATTCGAGCAAGATCGGTCTCCGCCTTCGGTCCACTCGTGCACCCACAGGTCACGAACACGCCCCCTCGAGCAAGACTTTTGAGACAGGCGGTGTGCACGGCCTGACCGACGGAGTCAGCACACACGTCGACACCTCTGCGATGGGTCATTCCACGGATCGTCCTGGAGAAATCACCGCCATCGTCGAGAACCCCTTCGTCGGCACCAAGTTCGATCGCACGATCCAGTTTCGACTGATCACGGCTGGTGACGATCACCCGACAACCATGCCAGCGAGCGATTCCAAGGAGTGCCAGAGCCACCCCCCCGCCGATTCCCGGAATCAGCACGGTCGAGCCGTGCCGGAGGTTCGCGCGAGTGACGAGCATGCGCCATGCGGTCAGATGGACCAGGCCGAAAGCGGCCGCTTCCAGCGGATCGACATCACCGATGTCACAGACGTTTCCAACCGGGGCCACGAAGAATTCCGCCATCGTGCCGGGACCATGTTCACCGATCATGTGCGTCCCGGGCGCGGGCTCTGCGTCGTCTGGGCGTGGCGAGGAAGACTCGACCACGGCGGCGTTCAAAATCACCCGTCGGCCAAGCCACTCCTCGGAGACACCATCCCCGACCGCATCGACGATGCCGACGCCATCAGAACCCGAAATCGCGGGATACGCGACATCGAAGCCGGGAACCCCTCTTCCAACCCACAAGTCGAGTTGATTCAATGCCGAGGCCTCGGTGCGAACCCGCAACGTGCCTGTGCCTGGCTCGGGACGGGGGCAGTCGTCGTTCAAGACGACGTTTTCGGCGACAGGCTCTCCTTGACGACGTATCTGCAATGCTTTCATGAAAGGCACTCTACCGCCAAGAGGACCCCACCTGTGCCTCCCGGAAGCAGAATGGCTGGTAGCATCAAGTCCCAAACCACCGGAGAACGGAATGATCCTCAAACGCACGCACAAGACACCATTCATCATCGGTCTGGGCGGCATCGTCATGAGCCTGCTTCTCGCCTGCACTGGAGGTGATTCAGAAAAGGCGAACAAGACGCCCTCGACAACGAACAGCCCGCCAAGCGCATCCTCCCCCGCGAAGAGTCCGGCCAGCCCCGCCGGAAACGCACAGGGAACCCCCACCGTTCAGACCCCTCCGATCGTGGTGATGCCCGAACCGGTGGATTTCGGGGTGGTTCAACCGGGCAGCACGCTTGAAACCGAAGTGATCTTGACAAACACCTCGGACAGACCATTGACGATCGTCAACGCGAAACCCAGTTGCACCTGCACCACGGTGGACCTGGCAGGCAAGGTGGTCCCAGCTCGTGGATCGATCACCGTGCCGGTCTCGATGAAGACGAATCGCTCGATCGGAATAAGGAAGGCGATCGTACAGATGCAGGTGGCTGGATACGGTCGCTTCGCCAAGATCAATCTGATCGCGGAGAACAGCTGGGGGGTCCGTTCCGTTCCTTCCTACCTCCCGGTGAGGGAGAACCGCCAGAAGCCGGAACAGTTGACGGGAAGCGTTCTGCTCGAATCAGTCGACAAGAAGCCGTTTTCAGTGCTGTCCATCATGGGCCGACCGCCCCTGTTCGTCGGTTTCGATCCGGACAAGGATGCACCGCGAAATCAATATCGTGTGCGCTACGACTTCTCGGCGCTTTCATGCGAGAAGATCCCCCCCTACTGGATCGTGAGAACCGATCACCCCAAGGCCCAATTGTTCGATGTTCGAGTCAGGCACGATCCCTGCACCAAGGTCACTCCAAGGCTGCCCATGAGTGATTTCAGATCGAGTGCAGGGGTGATCCCGCCTGGAGACATGGTCCCCATCGAAGTGGTCTTCAAGAAACTGAGACGCCCGATCACCTCGGTGACCAGCAGCAATCCGCTCATCACGGCATTTATCTCAGAGGAAAAACCGGATGGGAACGACATCCTGATCACGACGATGATCTCGGTCGCCCCCGACACGCCGAAGGGTCTCTTCACGACGACCCTGAGTTTCGGAGATGGCGCACAGTCCGCGGAGCACCTGTGTTATGGATGGGTCGAATGAAGCGGAGACATGATGGAGCCCTGCTCCTCGCAGGGACGATCGCAATCGGTGCCGCCACGGGCACCCAGGCATTCTCCCAGGACGCGGAAGAGATGGCACAGCCCATCGACAGGCAGAAGATCACCCGATCCTCCCCTCCGCCGGCGGCCTCCGGGGTGACGTCGATCGGACCCGCGGTCCACCGCATCACCGAGGACCATGAATCGTGCGACCTCACGAAGGCCACTGCGGAACATGCGAAGCGGATGATCGATGAAGGTCTGGCCTGGTTGATGAGTCGACAGAATGAGAACGGTCTGTGGCTGATTCAGAGTCGGGCACAACCCACCAACCAACCAGACTGGGAGGAAGCCGTTCCGGTCGATCTCGCGGTGTCCGCACTGGTCATGAAGGCTCTCGCGCAAACGGGAAGATCCACCGAGGCACTCGAGAAAGTCACGCACGGGATCATCATGGGCACGGGACTGGCGTCAAAGGACTTCAATCCGAGCAAGGGTGGAAAGATCGGAACCTACGTCGCATCGACCATCGTCTCGGGGCTGTCGAGCCTGGGCGATCTGCAGCAACATGACCGCATGCAGGAAGCGATCACATGGCTCAGATCATCCCAGTGGCGAGCGGAGGATCAGATCAGCCCCGAAGAGGACTGGTATGGAGGCGTTGGATACGGAAGACACGGGCGCCCGGATCTCTCCAACACTCAGATGATGCTCGAGGCATTGCATGATGCCGGTGTCAGTCCCGAAGACCCAGCGATTCAGGAGGCGCTGGTGTTCGTCAGCAGAAGCCAGAATCTCAAGGCGACCAATCCGTCACCATGGGCCCAGGCAGGCTCGGATGATGGAGGCTTCATCTACACCCCCGCCAATGGTGGAGAGTCGATGGCCAGTCAATATGTCGGCGAAGGTCGATACGGAGAACTTCTTCTTGAATCGGATCCGAGAAGACTTCGATCCTATGGCTCGATGACGTACGCGGGCTTCAAGAGTCTCCTCCACGCGGGCCTGAATGAGCATGACCCCAGAGTCGATGCCGCCATGGACTGGATAAGAAGGAACTGGACACTCGAAGAGAATCCGGGAGTCGGTCAACAGGGTCTCTACTACTACTTCCACGCGCTCTCACGAGCACTGTCCGCCGCAGGCTGGAAGACCATCAAGACCGAGGACGGTGTCGTCCACGATTGGAGAGAGGAACTCGTCGAACGACTTCATGGCCTTCAAAGATCGGATGGATCCTGGGTCAACTCCGAGGATCGATGGCTGGAATCGGAAGCGGTCTTGACCACGGCGTACAGCATTCTCGCCTTGGAAGAGGTACTCAAGCCGATCAGGAAATGATCCTGGTCGAAATCCGACCTTGATCCTGCATCAGGAGGCCATGACCGGAAGAGGCGGTCGGACGAGGGCAGGTCTCGAGCGACTGGGGCCGGGGGACCCCCAAATGAAAAAAAGCTCTGAAGATGCTGAGAGAAACCACCAATATCGCCGGAATGCTGATGAAGCCGAGTTGATTCGGCCAAAAACGCCCTCTTCAGGATTCCATCCATGCTCAAGACACTCTCCATCATCTCCCTCACCGTCCTCACATGTGGCATGGCCCTGGAAAAGGTCGATACCCACCACCTTCAAGAGGATGACCCCACGAAAATGGGCGAACTGGCCGACGCCGCCTCAAGCCTCTCCATGATGCTCCGAGAAGGCATGGGACTCATGGAGGTCGAAAAGACACTCAATGAGGAAGGCCATGAACAACGCATGGTTCGTTCGATCGAACCAGAGACGACGGATCCACTGGACTGGAACGTCGGTTGGGAGATCGCCCGCACCTACGAGGCGGAACTCAATGGCACCCGCGAACAAGTCACCGCCGTCTTCGAAGCCTGGACCGACGAAAGTTCGGAGGCCCGGCCCCCGGAATCAGCATTCCGCCTGGTTCGATGGAATTGACGACGCTGCGATTCGTCAGTGGACGGCCGCGACACTGGCATCATCGGTCGTCTCGGGTTTCACCAGCCGAAGATGCCAGATCAGAAACAGCGCGGAAAGACCCAGCAGGAGAGCTCCTGTCGCCTGGTGCATCGATGTGAAGATGACCTCCCAGATGGGGGGCGTCGAGTCGGCACGAGCGGAAACGGCCACGAGAGCGACGATCCCAAGCAGGAGCTGGATCGAGACCACCAGGAGCAGGGCCGTACCGAGCAGTCTGAGGAGAGGGATCGATCGATAGAGGGAGCCGGACCTGAAACCGAGCAGAGTGGCGATCGCGAAGATCAGGACGCCCAGCATGATGTGAACCATCACCGCCCAATAGGGGATGTCCAGACCGGCGCCATCGGTCGCCATGACCTGAAGATGTCGCACGCAGGCCCCGAAGATGAGCTGCCCGACCAGGCAGATGACCAACGCGAAGGCGAACGGACGGTCGGCGCCGGCGGCAGGATGCTCCGCGCTGGACCTCGTCGAGAGCCATCGGTAGGTGGTGAAGGCGGCGAGCAGGAGCGCGATGGTGAACACCAGCTGCCCGAAGACGCCATGGACAAGAGCGAGCAGAGTGCTGGTCTCGGTGACACGCAACCCACCCATCAGGCCCTGCAGGCAGATCATCGCCAGAAGCACGACCACCAGACAGCGGATCCAGCTTCGCTGATCATTGAGGATTCCAAAGACCAGCAGCGTCAGCGCACCCGTGCCCACAAGCATTCCATAGAGGCGATGCGCATGCTCGAAGAAGACGCCGGTGTCCGCGGTCATCTCCCGCATCGGATACAGAAGCATGTTGTGCCCGAAGGAGCCCGGCCAGTCGGGAACGGCCAGTCCGGCCTCGAGACCGGTGACGAGACCACCGCTCATCAGAAGCAGAAGGATCGCCGAGGCAAGCACGGAAGAAAGAAGTCCCAAGGGCGACGGAATCCGATCGATCGATGCCGCAGGGGTGGTCAGTGAGATCGCTCCCCCGATCGCCCCAAGACCTGAACAGATCGCGAACAGACCGAAAAGCCATCCTGCCATCTCCATCGAGCTGGCACCCTCCTGGAACATGCTTCCCACGATCAGCAGATTGAAGAAGGCACAGAGAAACCCGACGATGAATCCTGACTTGACCGCGGAGTTCGATCGCGGATCGATCATCGCCCGCCAACGACCCGCGAGGAGACCTCCGGGAAGAATGCAGAAGCACATCATCGTGAAGAGCACATCACCGACGAGAACACCGGGCCCCATGAGCACGAAATAGCAGATGCCCCAGAGGACGACCGTGAGCAGAAAGCCCAGGGCAAAGCGCATTCCCCAGGCCGCTCTCAATGAGACCGGAATGGCGGAAGTGCTGCAAACCGAGATGCTGACCGTTGACATCGATGAAACCCCGCGTTGAATCCTTCAAGCCTCCTATACTAGGCAGTTCGAGGAAACCAGTCACGACGAGGATCATGAAACAAGGCAACGAAATCCAGATCGACGAGAACCTGACTTCGGAGACCGTGACCGACGAAAGCGGGCATGTGGGATCCAAAGCCAGCGGCGGCAAAAAGCCTTCCAGAGACGGATTGCTGCCGAATTTTTCGGAACTGAGCAAGGCGAGACTGAACGCACTTGTACTGGGAACCACAGCGGTGGGATTCGCGGTCGCACCCGTTCAACAGACGGCGATGATCCTCTTCTGGACCATGGTCGGAACCGGCCTGGTGGCGGCTTCCTCAGCCATGATGAATCAGTTGGCGGAAGTCGAACTCGATCGGAAGATGAAGAGAACCGAACGCAGACCGCTCCCCGCGGGGCTGGTCTCCAAGCGCAGCGTCTTCATCACCAGCATGCTCCTCGCCTACGGAGGCGTGGTGATTCTGGGGCTGAAGGTCAATCTTCTGTGCAGCGGCCTGGCATTGGTCAATCTGCTCATCTACATCGTGATGTACACGCCGATGAAGACCCGCACCACGCTGAACACTCTTGTCGGTGCGATCTGCGGAGCCATTCCCCCGATGATCGGTTGGGCGGCTGCGACGGGAGAGATCTCGGGAGGCGCATGGCTGCTCGGTCTGATTCTCTTCGTCTGGCAGCTGCCCCACTTCTTCGCACTGGCCGTGATGTACAAGGTCGATTACGAACGGGGTGGATTCGTGATGCTTCCGGTGAAGGATCACCGAGGAGAGGTCACGGTCCAGGTGATTCTCACGACGAGCCTCATGCTTGTTCCTCTGGGCCTTTCGGTCACCGCGATCGGTGTGGCGGGGCCGTGGTACGCAGCGGTCTCTCTGATCATGAGCCTCTGGATGGCCTGGAACGCTCTCAAGCTCTATCTCAATCGCGATGGCGCTCAGGCACGCAAGGTGTTCTTCTCGACGCTGGCATACCTACCGGTGGTTCTGGGCGTGATGGTGCTCGATAGAGGCCCCTCAATTCCCTCGCCGCAGCTCTACGAAACGATGAATCCACTCCCGGATAGAGTCCAGCCTGCGGATGATTTCGAAAACGACGGACCAATGGAATAATCCGATGGATGATCGACGAGAAGATGCAAATGAAACGAAGCGAAGCGAATCGGCCCCGAACCCGGAGGGAGGCAGCCCGACATTGAGCTTCAAGTCGGGAGGATGGGTGATCCTCGCCGCCGCACTCATCTCGCTGGGCCTGATCTTCTGGGCGATTTCAGGTGTGATCTTCGGAGATCGACCGATCGGCGATGGTTCCAATCTGGAAAGCTACGGATTCGTACTCGAGAAACTCGATGTTCCAAGAGGATCGCTCGCCGCCAGTGGAAACAGTCGTGACTTTCTTCAGGTCTACGAGGATCCGAACATGATCCTGGGACAGGACCTGATGACCTACAACTCGGAAAACCGGCGACCATGGATCGTGACACGTGACCGGGTGGTCGGAGTCGTTGTCGGTGGAGAAGCTCGTGCCTATCCGGTTCGTTGCCTCAACGCACATGAGATCATCCATGACACGCTGGGCGGCACCCCAATCACCGTCACCTACTCCCCATTCGCTGATGCACCCGTTGTTCTGAAGAATCAGATCGGCGAGGGCAGGATCAACCATGGTGTCAGCGGGCTGCTCTGCAACAGTGCGCTGATCACCTACGACCGGGACTCGGAGGATCCGGCCCTCTACTCCCCTCTCCTCGGCCGATCCATCAATCGAAGCGACGCACCCGAGCGACTGAAAAAGATTCCGGATGTGACACTGTGCACATGGCGAGACTGGCTTGAGGCCCATCCCGAAACGACACTGGTGATGGCGGAGGAGAATTCAAACCGGCGATACAAGGCATTCAGCTATCTGCGATATTTCAACGACCTTTCCGACAGCCTGAAGTATCCGGTCCTGCCACTTCCGGAGATGAGTAGCACCCAGATCGAACTTCCCAGACTCAAGGCCCGCGTTATCGAGGTGACAGCAGGTGGTGAACGACGGATATGGCCGCTCACGCTGTTGGTCGAAGCGCTCGAGAATGAAGGTTCCGAAGAAGGCACGATCCGAGTCTCCCAGGGAGACGTCGAACTGGAATTCGTGGTCCGGAAGCTTCCTCAATCGGCCCTGGTGAGGACGGTCGATGGAACCCCGATACAAACCGAACCCAGACTCTTCTTCGCGTCATGGGCCGCACGTCCAAAGACCGCGGGCATGGAACTGGTCACTCGTCTGCCCGATGATGCCGTCGTGACTCCAAGAACGGCACCGAAGAGTTTCAACGGTTATTGAGCCCGCGCAGGACACATCCGGGAACGGATCATCAGCGCATGCCGAAGAGCAGAACCAGAAAAAGCACGACCCACACCCCATCGAGGAAATGCCAGTACATCACGCAGTAGGTGAGTCCGCTCACGTCCTTCGCGGTCGCCTCGTACCGACCTGCAAGTGCGTTTCTGGTCGTGATGATCAGGGGCGGAAGACCGGCGAGGACGTGCGCGACGTGGAGTCCGGTCAGAACGTAGAACAACCAGGCATAGAGCGACGAGTCGAAGGCAAGCTTTTCATTGGTCGCCAGATCGATCCAGGCGAAGGTCTGACTGATCAGAAAACCGAGCACGAGAAGACACGCGAAGAGCATCCATCGACCGGTTTTCCGGGATCGGGAAACATGATTCAATGACACCGAAGCCGCACGAAACGCGAGACTTGCCGCGAGCAAAAAGAATGTGGAGATGTACAGAAGTCGCGGCAGCCCCGGGGGATCCTCGAGTTTCCATTCTCCGCTGGAAATCAACTGACTGCGAATGACCAGATAGGCGATCACCGTCGTCAGGAAAACCATGGCGAGAGATATGAGGAAGATCCACATCGCCATGATGCCGGCGGCATGGCGTGTGTCGGCATCTTCTATGGGCGAGACGCCATGAGAGGTGTTGATGGCATCGTTCACTGTCAGCTGTTCGGTGAGGAGATGCCGGTTTCCTGTGAGATCGGAGCAAGAGGCGCTTTGGCATCCAACGTCTCTTGCACCAGACTCGGATTCCCGTCGTAGAGCGAATCCTTGTTCTGACCGGTGTCGATGACCGTCAGAACGATCAGCAGGATGACGAAAGCCATGCATGCCACGAAGACGATCTGGTTGAACGGACGATCCCACTTCAAGTGCATGAAGAAAAGCGCGACCAGAGTCGCCTTGAGAACGGCGATACCGATGGCGATCACGATGTTGAACTCACCCACATCGATGTACATGACGGCGACGGTCACGAACGTCAGGAAGAGAAGGGCCACGGTGGTCCAGATGAGAATGGACATCGGGACGAGATGTCCGACGATCGGATGATCATCACCATGTTGTTCGTGCGTGTTGCTGGACATCGGAAGAGATCCTTCGAGAAGACGACGTGGCTTCAGAGGAAGCGACTCAGTGAATCAGATAGAAGAGCGGAAAGAGAAATATCCATACGAGATCGACGATGTGCCAGTAGAGGCCCCCAAGGTCGACGGGGGCGTAGTACTTGGAGCTGAAGTGTCCTTTCATGCCTCGCAGGATCAACCAGCCGATCATCACCATACCGACCACCACGTGAATCCCGTGAAGACCGGTCATCGCGTAGTAGATGGCGAAGAACCGGTGCGTGTTGACAGGGAGCGTCTTGTCCTCAAGATGAAGTTTTTCGGTCTTTTCAGTCTGAGACACCAAGGGTTCATCGACCTTTTCCTTCTTCTGGGATCGGCCCGTCGAGAGGCCTCCAGGCCCGACAGCGGACTGCTGCACGGCGACCGTATCAACGGGTGGCATGGCGGCAAGCTTGGGCGTGGTCAGTTCGGGAAGGCTTTCCGAACTGGCTTGCGCCAGAGTCTTGGATTCGTCCGTGGCCTCGATGGCGTTTTCATCCGCGATCGTGAGCACCTGGCCGTCTTCTCCAACCGCCTTCGCTTCGGCATCGTCGACCGGCAGGTAGAAGCTGGGGCCCCACTTCAGATTGACATGGAACTTGTGTTCGTATTCGAAGTACTTGATCACGAGGAATCCGACGGCTCCGACCAGAGTGAGCCAGAGACAGATGAGCATCATCGTCTGCCTGGAACGCTGGGCATAGTGGACGGCGGCCGCCATGGAAAGCGAGCTCAGGATGAGAACGGCGGTGTTGACGCCGCCCATGATGGTGTTCAGATACTGACTGGCATATGAGAAGACTTCGGGGTCATTGGCCCGAAGGATGGTGTACAAGGCGAAAAGCGCACCGAAGAAGAGTATTTCCGTTCCCAGGAAAAGCCACATTCCGAGCTTGACCGATTCGTACTGCTGCTTCGGGGTGTCGAAATGGTGTGCCTGGAACGGATTGTCATGATGACCATGGTCATCATGATCTCCGTGATTCGGATCTTCCTCTGGCTTGGCGTCTATCGCAGTCACTGTCGTCCCCTTGAAGGCACGGTTCGTCCGGTCTCAAACATTCTCGCTCTCGGGATCCTCATCAGGGCGTTGCACGACGTAACCACCCTCCTCTTCGTTCCACCGAACCACGCTGAAGTCATAGCAGTCGCCGACCTCGGGCGTGGTCTTGAAGTTGTCATGAGGCGGAGGTGATGTGCACTGCCATTCAAGACTCCGACCGCCCCAGGGGTTTGCGGGAGCCTTGCGCCCGTAGAAGAGCGAGTGCACGAGATACATCGCGGTCAGGAAGAAACCTGCCGCCATGATGTAGGATCCGATCGTGGAGATCAGGTGGTACGTCGTGAATTCAGGCTGATAGTCGTAATATCGACGGGGCATCCCGTGACTTCCAAGCATGAACTGCGTGAAGAACGTGACGTTGAAGCCCACGAATACCAGGACGAAGGCGATTCGTCCGAGATTCTCGTCGTACATCTTTCCGAACATCTTGGGCCACCAGTGGTGCAGGCCACCGATGAATCCGATGAGTGCGGAACCCATCATGACGTAGTGGAAATGCGCGACCACGAAATAAGTGTCATGGAGATGCACATCGACGTTCAAGGTGCCCAGATAGATTCCCGTGAGTCCGCCGATGGTGAACAGGAAGATGAAACCGAGCGCATAGAGCATCGAAGTATTGAGAGCGATCGAACCCTTGTAGAGAGTCGCCATCCAGTTGAACACCTTGATCGCAGACGGCACCGCGACACTGAAGGTGATGGCTGAGAAGATCGTGTTCAGCAGGGCGCTCTGTCCCGAGGTGAACATGTGGTGACCCCACACCAGGAAGCTGAAGATCGCGATCGCCACGGATGAATAGGCGATGAACCGATATCCGAAGATGTGACGGTGGCTGTGGACCGTGATCAGTTCGGAGATGATACCCATGGCCGGCAGGATCATGATGTACACCGCGGGGTGGGAGTAGAACCAGAAGAAGTGCTGGAAGAGCACCGGATCACCACCCATCGCAGGATCGAAGATTCCGATCTGGAAGGCACGCTCGATCCCGACCAGCATAAGGGTGATCGCAAGGACGGGAGTCGCGAGGATCTGAATCAAAGCCGTCGCGTAGAGCGCCCAGAGGAAGAGCGGCATGCGGAACCATGTCATGCCCTTCGGTCGCATCTTGTGCACGGTCACGATGAAATTCAAGCCTGTGAAGATCGAACTGAAGCCGAGGATGAAGACCCCGAAGATCACGGGAATGACTCCTCCGAGCTCGGTCTTGGTCGAATACGGGGTATAGAAGGTCCAACCCGTGTCGAACCCGCCAAGAAGCAATGCCAGAACGGTGAAGATCGCACCGATGATCCAGAGGTGGAAACTGAAGAGGTTTAGTCGCGGAAACGCCACGTCCTTCGCACCAAGCATGATGGGAAGGACGAAGTTTCCTAGAGAAGCCGGGATGCTCGGAACGATGACCAGAAACACCATCACCGCGCCATGGAGGGTGAAGAAGATGTTGTAGGTCTCGGGCTCGATGATGGTCTGGCCCGGAGCGATCAGTTCCGTACGCACGATCAAGGCGAAAACGCCTCCGACCAGGAAGGAGAAAAGAATCCCCAGGAGGTACATCGCACCGATCCGTTTGTGGTCCAGCGTGAGAGCCCAGGAGAGGAAACCCTTGGTCCAGGTCAGATAGTTGTCAACGCGGGGAGCACCGGCGGAGTTTTCGCCGGCGATTGCATCAGGTCTTGGAGTGTCAATGGTGGTCATGGTTTTATTCCGAATCGATTACGGGTCAATCGGTCACGGCTCCCGAGTTTCCGCCCTCAACGGGCAATTCAGCCGCAGCCGCCTTGGCCTCAGCGATACGTGCTTCTGCTTCAGCGAGTTTCGCCTGATCCTTGAAGGTTCCGTCGGCATTGAATTCATCGAGATTCCTGCTCATCCCGATCAGTGCATCGATGGCACGGTCGTTCAACTGCCCCTGGAAGGTCGGCATCTGGTTTCCGTAACCAGAGACCAGAAGAGCTCCGGGGTTGTAGATGGAATCCTTGAAGTAGTCTTCAGGCGTCAGATAGAGCTTCCCGTCACCGATGTAGTCGGAGAGGTTCGTCTTTCCTGGGATGAATTTCGATCCTCCGGAAACCTTGCCCTTTCCGCTGACGATCCGCTCCCAGAGTGCGGGAAGGCCGTCGCGGGGGCCCCAACTGGGCCCGGTCCCATCGGATCCGTCGATCGTGTGACAGGTGGCGCAACGAGCGTAGAGTTTCGGACCGGCCATGAAGTACAGGTCCTCTTCAGGAATGACATCAAGCCACCTGGCCTGTTCCTTGGTCCACTTCTCGAAGTCTTCCTGAGGAAACACTCGAACGTGGACGTTCATGTTCCAATGACTGTCACCGCAATATTCCGTGCAGAAAAGCCAGTGGAAGTCAGAATCATCGGTGGGATCGTTCGCCGCATCGGATTGGAACCACATGTACGTGTACCGGCCGGGAACCAGATCCTGCTTCACACGAAAATCTGGAATGAACAGGCTGTGGAGCACGTCCTTGCTGCGCATGATCAGACGCACGGGACGTCCCTGAGGGACGACAAGCTCGGAAGTGGACTTGGCACCGTTGGGATATTCGAACTCCCAGGCCCACTGCTGAGCGGTGACCTTGATGTCATAGGTGTTCTTGGGCGATGTACGCAGATCGAGATAGCCTGCGAATCCCATGAAGAAGATTCCGACCAGAATCAAAGTGGGAACGATCGTCCAGGTGAGTTCCAGTGGCGTGTTGTGCTCGGGTCCGGGAGAGAATTCAACGTTCTTGCCCCTCTGGCGATATCGGATCACCAGATAGAGAAGAGCGATCGTGATGCCGGCGAAGAAAACATAATTGATCCAGTTGATGACTTCGAAAGTGAAATCGATCCTGGGAGCCTGCACAGAGGCGCCTTCGGGCATCCAGAAGTTGGCGGGCGTCGTACCCGGGGCCGCGGTCGCAAATCCCAGAAGAATGTTCGCAATCGACGAAATCATCGTTCCACTCCATGAACCAATCCGTCAGGAGGAGAAAGATCTTCCCCATTTGAAGAGCCGTTCTTCCGTCGCTCGGAAAGCCACATCCACCCGAGCCCGATGCCGA
The DNA here is from genome assembly GCA_902521645.1 of Planctomycetota bacterium. Classification (GTDB taxonomy): domain Bacteria; phylum Planctomycetota; class Phycisphaerae; order Phycisphaerales; family SM1A02; genus UBA8087. The sequence goes on along the minus strand of CABYSN010000004.1, from coordinate 2,677 downwards.
TGATCAAGAGAGTCAGAAAGCCTCCGACCTGCATCAGGCGAACCGCCAGCAGCACGTAGCTTCGTGAATCAGGGTCATAGACATGGCACCAGAGGATGAATCGATCCAGAGTGGATCCGATCCGACCGTCCGATGCCTCGAGAAGAGCGAGGCGCATCGTCCCTGGGGCATGGGAGGCACCGTAGAGATAGCGCGAGAGACGACCATCAGGCGTGACGACGAAAAGCCCCGCCGCGTGAGCGTACTCGCCATCGGGCTGCAGACGGTACTTGAATCCGACGGTATCGGCGATGGCCTTGGAGCTTTCCGCGGAACCCGTCAGGAAATGCCACCCGGATCCGCTCTTGCGGCGATCGTACATGAGCACGTAGGAAGTTCGCTTGGCAGCAGCAAGTTCGTGTGTCTCATCGGGATTGATGCTGATTGACACGACGTCGAATTCCTTGCCGGTGGTCCACTCGATGTCGCGAAGCGTGTCAGTCATCTCGTTGAGAACGAGGTTGCAGAGCTGAGGACACTTGAAATAACCCAGCTGCAGGAGCACGGGACGCTCACCGGTGAACAGATCGCCGAAGTCGATGACCTTTCCGTTGTGATCGGTGAAGACGGTCTCCAGAGGAAGTTCGACGTTGAGATTCTCCTGTATCTCGACACCCTCCAGTTCATGAGGGATGCCGGGATTGGCCTGACCATGCACGACACCGCAGGACGCATTGAGTGCGGCCACGAAAGCGAATGTCGAAATGATTTTGAAGAGGCTCACTGTGGTACGTCTTCCTTTCGAGAGGGCTCTTCACTCAGCACGAGCGAACCCTCACCGAGTTCCTGAGAGACGGACGACCGGGGTCCGCGAGCTTCGGCGTTGACGATCTCCATGGCACGTTCGATGGGAATGCGGATGAAATCCTCGGCATCCTCCTCGGTACCTCCGATGGGAATCACCTGATACTTGGCATACCCCTCGAGCTGCCCCTCCTGTGCCGTACGTAGTTCGCTCAACTGGCGGGCGGGACGATCGATGACCTTCTTCTCGACTTCCAAGTCCCGAAAGAAGTAGAAGAGGACCGTGACCGCGACCACTGTGATCACCAGCAGCACGATGCTTGCCAGTGAAAGGAACCAGGTCCATCCAGCTTCGGGATCATCGAGCTGCTCCGGTTCTAGGTTGTCTTCACTCTGATGAGAGCTCATCGTGAAAAGCGCCTTTCATTCGTGTCCTCCGCATGACGAAGTAGGAGGACGTACATCAGAAATTCTCGAAACCAAGGGAATCCTTGAGCCAGGGGTCTTTGCGACAGAGCAGCGGGTGCGCTCGTAGCCGAGCGATCGTGGCTGACGCGAAAATTCCCAGCATTCCAACCATCAGAAGCCAGTTGACCGGATGTCCGATTCCGGTCGACTCAGAAGCATAGGCCTGAACAGCAGCATCATAGGTCTCGAAGGTGGCAAGATCATGAGGAATAACCGGCATGACCAGCCAATAAACATCGAACCAGCCGAAAAACAGGAGCCAACAGGCGGCCAGGAGAAGGGTCTTCCAGTCCCGCTTGGGGTGCTTGGAGATCAGGAAGACGAATGGGATGCAGAAATGCCCGAAAAGCAACCAGGCACTGAACCAGCCCCAGTCACCCAGTTGCCGTGCGAGGAACCAACCGGTCTCCTCCGGAATGTTGGCGTACCAGATCAGCATGTACTGACTGAACCCGATGTAGGCCCAGAACACCATCCCGAAACCGAACATCAACTTACCCATGTCCTGGTAATGCTCGCGTGTGATCACGTTGATCATGACGCCATTCCTCTGGAGGAGGATGCAGGTGATGATCAGAACGGAAAATCCACAAGTGGCGGTGCCGGTGAATGCGTAGACACCGAACATGGTGCTGAACCACCCGGGCGAGAGTGACATGAACCAGTCGAATGCGGCGAATGTGACGGTGAGGCCGAAAAGGATCGCCGCCGGACAGGCCATCTTCTGCATGACTCTGGTCGGGCCGGAATCATCGGTACGTCCCTGCTTGAGCGAGGCCTTCAGGAACCAGGTTCCAAAGAAGGCCCAGACGACGAAGTAGATCACCGCCCGGATCATGAAGAAAGGCATGTTGAGATAAGCGAGCTTGCCCTCAACGAGATGCGCTTCTGCGGGATTGTGTGACGCCAGCATCTCCATGTCGGACCAGGGGAAGATATGCCCCGCCTTGCCCGTGATGAGCAGGACCGCAAACGGGATGAAACCGATCCAGAGCCAGTTCAGATTGGATGCGAGCACTTCCGCCGGGCGACGAATCGCCGTGCTCCAACCGGCTTTCGTGAGATGCTGGATGAAGACGAAGAAGAGCGCACCAAGACTGATCTCCAGGATGAAGAACCAGTTCTGAAGCCATGCCTTCCAGAATGAGGTCCAGTCCATCTGGCCGATCAAGACCAGAAGAAAGGCCGCAGCCAGACAGACGACGCCCACGAGCAGACACACGACCCGACTCGTTCCACCGGTGGAACCAAGCTCGATGTTGCGATCGGTGAGATCGATGGTTGGTGAGGCGTGACTCATTTGTTCAAGCTCGCACGTTCTTGCGGAGGGACGTCCTGGATCAGGGCATCCTGTGATTTCTGGAGGGCTTTCACGTAGGCGGCGATCGCCCATCGATCGTCAGTGGGAATCTGTGCCGCATAACCG
>CABYSN010000003.1 GCA_902521645.1 Planctomycetota bacterium | reverse complement strand
AATGGTGTCAAGAAGCGTTCGAACGTGGGACGGGCCCACGATGTCCACGCCGCAGGCGAAGAGTTCCGGATCACGAGTGAGCGCGGCGAGCGTCGCGTAGCCTCCGTAGGAACCGCCCATGATGGCGACACGATCGGGATCAGCCACTCCTTCCTTCACCGCCCAGTCGACTGCATCGACCAGGTCGTCCTGCATCTTTCCATACCACTCACGGTTGCCTGCATTGAGGAAGGCTTTTCCGAATCCGGTGGACCCTCTGAAGTTGACCGAAAGCACCGCATAGCCCCGGTCGGCGAGCCATTGGTGGTACGGGTTGTAGCCCCAGCTGTCTCGAGCCCAGGGACCACCATGGACCATGAGCACCATCGGCAGCTTTTCACCATCGGTGTAATGGGGAATCGTCAGGTAGCTTGGCATCGAAAGACCGTCTCGGGTCGGTATCTCGATTCCCTTCATGCTTGAAAGCGAGACATCCTCGAGATCGGGCTGATGACTGAAGAGGTAACGACCAGCCTGCGCGTCCCTGCTCCAGACCCAGTAGCGGACAGGTCCGTCGTCATGGAGATAGGCCACGACCCACAACCGGTCATCCCCGGTCCTTGAAATGATCTGCAACTCGCCTTCGCTCATCTCTCCGAGCGCATCGAGATCGGGCTTGATGGAGTCATCGAGAATGTGCCATTCCCGACGAAGGCGATTGGTGGCAAGTGCCTGTGGTTCGTAGGTGTTCGGATCGATGATCGAATCGGCCACATCAGAAACCTCGGATTCGAAGACGACCTGCGAATCCGACATGCCGTCGGGACCCGGTGTCATCGAAACCAGAGCGGCTGTGTCACGACCGCGAGAATCGATCATCCAGAATCGCGAACCATCACGATTGAAACCGATCGGCTGAGTGGTCAAGGAATCATCCGAACCGACCGTCGCGAACGGCATCCATTCGGAGCCGTCACCGGCCCGATATTCGTAACTGGATCCGCCGTCCGGAGTCATGCGCCCGCGCACGCGGACGGACCAGTCGGGATCCGTGATCATCGAGACGTACCCACCATCATTTTCAAAGTGCATGGAGGATTCACCGGTCCGCGTGTTCACCAGAAGCAGATCGGAGACCTCCGACTGACGAGCGTTCGATGAGATCAGAATCTCATCCGGCCGCTCCGGCTTTGACGCGGAGATCGACGCCCGCACGTCATCCCCCGGAGTCAGATCTCGAGCCGCACCACCGCCCAGATCCACGACGTAGACATGGGTGTTCTCGTTGCCACCTTCATCCTGTGAATAGAGGATCTGTTCACTGTTCTCGGCCCAGGCGTAGTTTCGGATGGGCCGATCGGTGGAATTGGTCAAGGACCGGGCTTGCCCGCCCGAGATCGGCTTGACCCAGACATTGAGCACGCCATCGAGCGGAGCGACATAGGACAGATACACCCCGTCAGGCGAGACCTTCACTCCGGTGCGCTCAGGATTGCCGAAGAGAATCTCCCTGGAGATCAATGGACGGACATCAGGAGCTGACGCCGAGGTCTCCTGGGACTGGACGTGCGCAAGCGCGAGACAGAAGAGTGTTGCAAGATCCATGAGTGTCGACTCCGACGAAAGGGATGGAACTGGGATGAGAGGGCAATCGGTGCGGTATTCCGAAGAAAAGACCACCCGTCCATGAAGCATGACATTCTACCAGTATGATTCGGGTATGCAGCGCACGCATCTGACATTGACCACCCTTCTCGTGTTTCTGGCTGTCAACATCTCATCGGAGTGCCAGGCGCAAAGTCCGAGTGGCACGAGATACAATTTCCGCCCCTGGCAATCTCCGAATCAGGCACGAGCGATGATCGGACTGGGAAATTTCGATCAGACCAGACACTGGGCCGCGACCCCCTCATGGAGCCATCCTCAGATGGGCCATGATTCGGAACAGAGTGACATCGATCTCTTCCAGACACCGCATCCCCTTCCCGTGGATGGAAGCGGACAGGACCCCCTGCTGACCGCGGACTGGAGCGAGCCCTTGCTTCGACCGGTCCGAAACCTGATGCAACTCCTCTACGAGGATGACATCCGTGTCAGCATCTCGGATGCACTCGTGTATCAGAACGTGTCCAGAACCTTCGACGGCGCCGCACCGAACTCGCTCTACAACCGCTTCGACGTGATGGCCAGCATCCGGACCTGGAGCCTTCAAGGCCAGGGAGACGGCATCTTCACGGCACTGATCAGAGCGAACAACAATCTTCTCGACACCCCGACCCCCGGCGAAGCAAGTGGAAGCTTCAGCCCTCTCGACGACATCGCCAGCAACACCGGATTTCTGATCAATCGATTCGAATTCCAGCAGGAGTTTCTCGACAAGAGAGTCAGTCTCACCATCGGCAAGGCCAATCCGAACGACATCATCGCGGCGAATCTCTTCGCATGGGACGAGGACCGTCAGTTCATGTCGGTCACTTTCGACGGGGGGAACTATCCCGCGGGATACGGCGGGTATTTTCCGATGGTCGGCTTGCAGATCATCCCGGTGGATGGGATCTATGTCAGCGGCCTGATCAACACCGGTGTCGGCGATCCGAGAAAGCTCTTTCCCGGGGTCGATGACGGCCTGTACTTCGCCGCGGCGGAGACCGGAGTGGTCCTGCAGATCGGCGAGGAGAAACGGCAGGGTCGATATTCGATCTCGCTGATGAATTCGAATGTCGGACCTGAAACGACGGGACGGGATGATCGCACCAGCGGCAACGCGATCGCTCTCGTGGCGCAGCAGGAAATCGCGAAGGACATGGCGATCTGGTCCCAGTACCTGCTCAGTTCGGAGAACATCGGGCCGGCAAGTCAGGAGTTCACTCTGGGCTTCTCGATTGAAAACTGCTTCTCGCGGACCAACGACGGGTTCGGAGCCGCCATCGGATGGAGCCAGCCTTCGGAGCGATACTACGTCGGCTGGAGGCAGAATCTTCAGTTCGAGACCTACTACCGCCTCCAGCTCACGCACAGCATCCAGATCTCGCCGGACTTTCAGATCGTCAGGCCCTCAGACCCGGCCGCTGAATCAGGTGCTGTGTTCGCATTCGGGCTTCGCATCCTGACTTCGTTTTAGCGTCGACACAGGCCCAACTCGACATGCGACCTATGAAAATCCTAGTTCACGTCAGATGAATCTGCCGCAGGCGACGCATGGCGCTCGAATTTCGACCGAGATCATCGATCGATGATTTCGCGCACCTCGGGCATCCACACGAACTGATTGAACAGAAAGATCGAGATCGCTGCCAACATTCCGACACCGACGCAGACGAACACGAGTACTGCGAACCATCGAAGGCGCCGCTTGTCGATACCATCGACTTCAGACAGGGAACCAAACCATGCCCTGATGGAACTGACCTGACCGATCACCAGACCGCCGAACAGAAGAAGCACGGCTCCGACCGTGATGAGATATGCAATCGGACTTCCACTCGACGCGTAGAAGTCGGGAGCGAGCATCGTGATCAGAACCCAGATGACCCCGATACCCCCGAAGAGCCCGGCGGAACCGAGCATCGCACGAGTCCTGCTCCTCGCAGTGAGCTCGATGGGATGATCGTCGCCAACCGATGATTCATTTCGTGTCCTGGTCAATGCAGGTCCTCCTGGGCATCATCGTCGGAAAGATCGAGCGTCCCTCTGAATGTCCAATAGGTGATCGCGGTGTACAGCATCACGAACGGAACACCGAAGCAGACCACTACAAGCATGGTCAACATGGTCGCCTTCGTGCTTGCCGCCTCGAATATGTCGATATTCCATGACGGATCGAGACTGCTTGTAAGAAGATTGGGATGCACCGTACGACCGAAGAGGAACACCAGAGCAGCGATCACCAGCGAGCTGGACATGAATGCACCCCAGGGACGTCCGTAGTACATCGCGCGAGGAAGATTTAGAACCGCAAGCACATTGAGCGTGGCGACGATGGCGATCCAGATGGCAGACCGACCGACCGGTGGCAGGTCACGCAAGGCGAGAATGGTCGTGACCACGAAGACCACGACGAAGGCGGCATAGAGTGGAGGAAACGCCTTGCGAACTCGAGATTGATAGTCACCTGTGGTTCGAAGATTCAGGAAAAGCAGCCCATGCAAGGAGAAGAGTGTGACCGCCAGCATGCCACTCGCGACTGAAAGCGGAGTGATGGCGAATGTGATCTCTGCCAACATGCCCGCGGAATCGCCGAGCTTCAGAGCCCCGGAATCATCGATCGGAATGCCACCCATGACGGCACCGACGGAAGCTCCAAAGAGGAACGTGGCCAGCAGGGATGACACTGAAAATGCGAGATCCCACACGAATTTCATGAATCGACTGCCGGCCTTCGAACGAAATTCGAGGCTGGTTGCACGCAGAATGAGACAGAAGAGCACGATCATGACCGGGACCATGAACGCACTGAAGATCGAACCGTACGCGAGAGGGAAGGACGCGAAGAGCGCACCCCCGAAGGTCACCAGCCAGACTTCGTTGCCATCCCAGAAGGGACCGATCACGCCGGCCTGAGCCGCCCGCTCCCGGTCGTTGCGAGCGACGAGAAAGTGGATGATCCCCACGCCGAGGTCGAAGCCGTCCAGAATCGCATATCCCGTCAGAAGGAAGCAGAGAATCACGAACCACAGGTGGCACAACCAGTCGGGAGACATGATTTCAGCGACCCGAGGCGTCTGCACCGCACTTTGAAGCCCGGTTTCGACGAGCGTCAGGAGATCCGGATTCATGGGGAATCACCTCGTCTTCTGAGCCCTGTCATGGACGTGATCTCACCGACTGCGCGGCGCATCGCGACGACTATGCCGCCCTGATCATCTTCGGGAATATCGTCATCAGGACCGGTGTGAATCTTGTGATTGAGCACCACGGTCCACAACACGGCCAGCAGCACGTAGATCAGGAGGAACATCAGACATGCCCAGAGAATCGCACTGCTTCGAAGTGAGCGCGAGACTCCTTCGCTGGTTCTCATCGATCGCGTACCGTCGTAGACGAGGGCTTCGCCGTCGGGAAGATCCTCGGCCAGACCAAGCAGGCGATGTCCTCCATCCGAGTTGCTGGAGATTCTGTATCCATACGGGTAGTACCAGCCTTCCAAACCTGCCACAGGATCACCGGGAGTCCATTGCCGCACCCTGCTGTCGCCCTCCGCTTCGGGATTCACCAGCCAGAGCGGACTCATCACGCCTTGGGACGCATCGACACGGGGACTTGCTGGATGCACGATCCAGGGCTGACGACCAGTTTCCGCGGTGTACCACCCGACCTGATTCGCGATCGCCGCAGGGACCACGGCAATCACGAAAAGCATGAGAAGCCACCGCTGATTCCACAGCGTTCCTCGGATCCAGAAGTACACACCAAGACCAGCGAGCCCCACCAGCAAGGTCCCGCATCCCACCATGATGTGAAAAGATGCATAGACCAGCATGGTCTTGGGTCGACTTTCCGGCGGTGCGAAATCGAGTCCGGGAACGGCGAGCGGGCGCCCCTGTTCGTCGTGCAGACGTCGATAGACGAGTGCCGTGAGTCCTGCAGGAATCGGCACTTCGTAAGCCAGTCGCGATTTCGAATCCTCGGGCACGCCCATGATGGTGATGGGAGTGAGCGCATCCCGGGTCTCGTAGACGCCTTCCATCGCAGCAAGCTTCACCGGTTGATGAACGGCCACCATGCGCGCATTGGCATCACCAGTCAACATCGCACCCACCGTCCCGATCGCACCCAGCACCAGAGCGAACGCGAACGACCGCGTCGCGACGGCCATGTGGCGACCACGCAGAATCCAGTAGGAGGAGATCGAAAGAACGAAGAAGGAACCCATCGTGGCGGCGCCGACCCAGACGTGGGTGATTCGATTCGCGGAGGACGGATTCAGGAGTGCTCCGAAGAAATCAGTGAGCACGGCTCGATTGACAACAACGCCATCAACGACCCACGGAATGCCGTCTCTGAGCATCGGTTCGACAGCGAAGCCCGTGGGAGTCTGCATCCAGCTGTTCGCCATGACGATCCAGATAGAGCTGAACGTCGAACCGAGACAGACCATGAGGGTCGCGAAGAAATGGAATCGAGGGGTGACCCGATCCCATCCGAACACCAGGACCGCGAGAAATCCCGATTCGAGAAAGAATGCCCACAGACCTTCCGCGGCAAGCATAGAACCGAACACGTCACCGACGAATCTGGAGTATTCCGACCAGTTCGTCCCAAACTCGAACTCCATGACGATGCCCGTGGCCACACCCAAAGCGAAGTTGATCGCGAACATCGAGGTCCAGAATCGTGCGGTGCGTTCCCAGACTGGGTCGCGCGTACGCAGCCACTTCCACTCCATGGCGACGAGAATGAACCCCAGCCCGATGGTGAGGGGCGGGAAGAGATAGTGGAAGGAGATCGTCATTGCAAACTGGATACGAGACATGACTTCGATGTCTGTAAGCAGTTCGATCATTAACTTGCCCTTCTGAATTCATTTTTTCCCAGGCTTGCACCGTTTGAAGCCGAGGCCAAGTCAAAAAAAATCAAAGTCTGGATGCTAAAAAATCAGTCCGCGAGGATTCCTCTGAGTTCAATAGCGACGGAGGGACTCGAACCCTCACTCCGTTTCCGGAAGCGGATTTTGAATCCGCCGCGTATGCCAATTCCGCCACGTCGCCGCGGGCCCGGCGGAAGCCGGGCGCGCGGATTGTACGACATGATGTGAACGAGGTGGTCACCCCCCCCCAGACCGAGAGCAGAATCGCCAGATCCTGACCATCCACCACGCCATCACCATTCAGGTCGCCGGGACCTGACGTACCCCAGGATCCGATGAGCACGGCCATGTCCATGCCGTCGACCAGGCCGTCGGAGTTCAGATCTCCGAGCACCATGCCGGCGCCGCAATCGGGGACATCGAAGACCAGCGGCTCGGCACAGCACTCGTTGAATTGAGCGTTGTGAAGACCGATGAAGAGGGTCTCCAGATCACCGGGCGCTGCCGCGGTCTGAATCTCGACCGGACCGATCGCGATCGTCCCGAAAGGAGGAAGCGAGGGAACATCGATGTGACTCGGTGTGATGATCGTTCCGCTTCCGGGATCGGGCAGCACGAAGACATGCTCGATGACGTCAGCCGTCAGATTCGTCAAGGTAAAACTGACTTCGAGGACACCCGCGACACTTGACGAGCATTCGACGGAGACCTCGTTCAGAATCGCACAGTCACACTCGGGAAGTTCGAAGCAGACCTCGGACGTGCAGCACTCCTCACCTTCGACGTCGAAGAAGACGAGAGGGACGCAGACCCATTCGTACGGCGAACCGGTCACCACAAGATCGACGATCATCGACTGTCCGCTCGAAAGCATCGGCGAGAACGGGATCATGTTGGGACTGACCGATGCATCGGGAATCATCAGGTAATGGACGTCATTGCTGCTCCAGTTGATCACTTCGACCTGGATCGCGTACTCACCGGTGAGCCCGTTCTCGTCGACGATGCATTCGACACCACCGACCAGGCTCGAAGTCATGCATGGCCCCGTGGCTTCCATGATGCACGTGATCTCGAGCGAACCGATCTGACCCTTGTCCTGACTGATCACGTCCTGATCGAGGTCGATCTGGACGGACGTGGTGTAGTCACCTCCGGGACGAGGCGTCCCCTGGATGCCATAGGCGTAGGCACCACCGGAGAACAGCGCGGCATCGGCCGTGACCCAGACGTTTCCACCATCGATGAAATCGACCGCCACGCCACCGGTGGAGGAGTCGGGGATTTCACCGACCTGATAGGCATCCTCGTCGAGCGACCAGGCACCATTCTCATCCTGACAGGCGACGATCAATCGACTCTCGTGGGAGCCACCGTTGGAATCACTGGTCATCGAACGTTCCGCGAGATAGAGACAGCAGTCTGGCCCCTGGGTGAGGTCCGACACCGGACTTGAAGCGTTGTTGCCTTCATTCGCGATGTAGTCCGGAGTGGAGAACTCGAACTGCGTGGTACCGGCGACGAACCCACCGAACGCGTTGAGCCCGACGGACCAGACCTCGTTGTTGCGGTTGACGTTCGGCCTGCCCTGGTCTTCGACCCAGACCGAGTAGTAGAGACGATCACCCACGGGCTGAACCGCCCAGACACGTTCCCCGAGAGGCGCGTACCCCGGCGCATCGTTGGGATCACCGGCAGGTCCGAGCACGGACTGGCTGGCATGTCGATAGGTGTCGATCGGGGCGCCCGAGGAGGGATCCACCGACCAGATCAGTCCATCGTCGAAGTTCGAGGCGTAAAGAGCGTTCTTCTCGCAGTCGAAAGCGATGTTGCCGAGTGATGGGTAGCCATTCGAGAACTGGTTTGGAAGGGCGATCAATTCGCTGGGCGCACCGGTCACGCCATCGAGACGGTAGATGGACCCGGCCGAACCAAGAGAACCGACATCATCAAGGAAGAAGATCGAGGTGGCGGAGACGTACATCGTGCCGTCACCACCGATCGCACAGCCGAAGACCGTGCCCAGCTGATCACGCGTCCAATCAGGATGCTGATAGACAGGCGGTGTGCTGTTGCTTCCTGGCGCGGAAAGGCCGGCAGGATTGAGGTCGTAGACGTTCACCACGTAATCGTTGGGAACATCACGCCACTGCGTGGAGATCGCCTGAAGGCCGGTGAACCCGGTCACTTCAGGAACACCACCGCAACAATCCTCGCAGGTGATGTCCTCGCCTTGAACGGGGGAATCACATGGATCTCCGATCTGGACGATCGAAAGATCAAAGTCACTGGGCTGGGTCACTCCGGCCACACTCACCAGAATCGTGTATCGCATGCCACATTGCACATCACAGAGGATGCTGGTCTGCTTGCCGCAGACGTTGTCGTCACAACAGAGTGGAACCGACAACTCATCGGGACAGATGCACCCTTCGAAGAAGGCGATCTGCGTGTCCATCTGAGTGGCGCCGCAGGTCGAGATCTCCACCACACCGTCGAAGGTTGGCGACCAGCAGATGTAGGCGTCGATTTCATGACCCACGTTGGTCTCGAAGCAGTCGCTCCCGATCCAACCGAAACCATCCGTCTGAGTCATCTGCGCCATGTCGAGATTGATCGAGGCATCACCGGATGCCTGAATCGCCGTGGCACAGACATCGCCTGCGACCTGCCCGTGAACCGCACCGGCGGCCCCGAACAAGAACAGGCAACCGGCTGCGATTGCTTTTTTCGTACTCTTGAAAGTCATTTCTAGTGCTCCTTGTGCATTTTCCTGAGTGTCGTGGGTTCCCGGAATGGGCCCCCTGAACACCGGAATTCCGGAGCCGTTGAGAGGATCTCTCAGCACACGAGAAAAAAACCGCATAAATGCGGTTGAGCACGTGGAGCATCTCATGAGGTCATGCCATCAGGACTCGAACGAGTCCGATGGGAACCTATCTTCGGATATCTCGGCGCCACTGGCTCTCAGTCCGGCCAGCGCCCAGACCTGGGCCTGACGGATGACCATCTCCGTGGAGATGCCGCTGGTCTGAAATCCGGGCATGCGAGAATTGATCGGCTGGAGCACGGACGCCAGCATGGTCGGACCGTTGATCTGCAGGCACTGAAGACTGATGCGATCATCGGTCGCATCGGCTGGAAGAATCGCGGTGACCATCTCCTTCAAAGCCTTGAATGAAGGCAGAATCGTGACGTCGACGATTTCCTGAAGCAAAGGCGACGGATTTGCGATCTCACGCCGTATGAAGGTTGAAAGGGTCGAGTTTCGCTCGGGAAGGTATCGACCGACGTGCCATTCGATCCAGGCGCACAGCTGGGTGACGGGGTCCGTGGGGTTCTCGGAGAGCAGTGGCATGGAGTCCGAGCCGTCTGCCGAGTGAAAGACCGACTTCACCACTTCTCCGTACAGGGATTCCTTGCTGCCGAAGTAGTAATTGATCGCGGCGATGTTGGCACCGGCCTCCGCACAGATGGCACGCACCGAAGCCCCTTCAAATCCATTGTTTTCAAAGAGAACGACGGCAGCGGCAAGAATGCGGTCCTTGGTGTTCTTGGTGTGCTTTGCGGACTTCTTTTCTTTTTCGATCATCTTGGTCATGGGGATCGCTTAAAACGCTGTTCGACAGCGTGTCGTGGGGTGTGGGGGGGGGCTGAAAAGAAGTCCCAGCCATGCAGTGAGGGTACGCCCAGTACATGAAAGGGAAAGACTTTCCAGAAGGAATCAGATCATATCAGATTCGTTGGGATTGAGACGCAATCACAATTAGAAAAATCGACATGGACGCACTCTGAGTCTGACGCCGGCATGCGACAGCTTCATCGGTCATGAAACAGACGATTGATGCGATTGATCAGTTCGTCGAACTTCCAGAGGACGTGCTGTAGTTGGCAGCTTCCTTGGTGATCGTGATGTCGTGGGGATGACTTTCCACCATCGCGGCGGAACTGATGCGAATGAATCTGGCATCGCGGCGGAACGAGACCAGATCGGGGGTTCCGCAATAGCCCATGGCCGCTCGCAACCCGCCGACCATCTGATACACGACATCGGCCAGCACGCCTCGATAGGGAACCATGCCCTCAACGCCTTCTGGGACGAACTTGCGAGTCTCGGCGATCCCGGCCTGGCCGTATCGATCGGCACTGCCTGCCACCATCGCACCACTCGAACCCATCCCGCGATAACTCTTGAAACGTCGACCCTGATGCAGGATCAATTCGCCCGGGCTCTCTTCGAGACCGGCGAACATGCTTCCCAGCATCACGGCCGAAGCGCCCGCAGCCATCGCCTTGGCGATGTCACCGGACATTCTGATCCCACCGTCGGCGATGACTGGAATGCCTCGCCCGTCGAGGGCCTCGACGGCATCGAGGATCGCGGTGACCTGAGGCACCCCGATTCCGGTGACGACACGGGTGGTGCAGATGGACCCCGGACCGATCCCGACCTTCACCGCATCGGCCCCGGCATCGGCCAGAGCGAGAGCCCCTTCACGAGTGGCCACGTTTCCGGCGATCACGTCGATGTCGTATTGCTTCTTCAATTCCCGCACGGTCTCGATCACGTTGCGACTGTGCCCATGGGCGGTATCGACCACGAGGAGGTCCACTTCGGCATCGATCAACGCGCGTGCACGGTCGAACTGATGCGGCCCGATCGCCGCACCCACTCGAAGGCGGCCGCGCTCATCACGGCAGGCCAGTGGATGGTTTCGAACGTTCTCGAGATCACGCATGGTCATGAGACCCGCGAGCATCCCACCCTCCGACAAGAGGGGAAGCTTCTCGACGCGCGCACGAGTCATGATGGATTCGGCCTCGACCGGGCTGATGCCCGAAGGAGCCGTCACGAGATTTTCATGGGTCATCACCTGACCCACGCGGGCGGTTCCGTCCTCTCCGGAGAGAAAGGTCATGTCACGTCGGGTGAGGATGCCGACGAGCTTGCCCTCGCTGGTGCCATCTTCGGTGACCGGAAAACCGGAGACCCCCTGCTCGGCCATCAGAGCCGAGGCCTCTGCGACGGAGGCGTCGGGACCGAGGATCACTGGATCGGCGATCACGCCGTTCTCGCTGCGTTTGACCCTGGCAACCTCTCGTGCCTGGCGTTCTGCAGGGAGATTCTTGTGAATGATCCCGATTCCACCCTCCTGTGCGAGCGCACGAGCCAGCCCGGATTCCGTCACGGTGTCCATGGGAGCCGAGATCAGTGGAATGTTGAGCGTGATGTTGCGCGTCAGCTGCGTGCCTGTTTCAGCATTTTCAGGCGTGAATTCGCTGTAGGCGGGGGCGATGAGGACGTCATCAAAGGTGATTCCGTCCTTGAGGACCTTGTTATCTGACTGTTCCATTTGATGATGATGCGGCTCTTTGGGCACGCTGTCAACACCACTCCGGACTTCCCTCACTCAGGGGGACTGTGGTAGCCTCTACGGTTCATCCCGACTCCCCGGAGCCCCACCTCCGGCGGGCCCCCTCCACCGTCACATTTCCAGCCAGCATGGAAAGGTCAAAGATGGCGGAGATCGGCAGCCAGAAGGAATGAATGCTGTTCTCCGAGGAAGATCAGGCAACCGCTCTTTCTCACTCCACGAATCTGCTGAGGGCTCCATGTCACTCAGCACGAATATCAGAAGTCCGCTCCGAGAGGTAGTCCCTTGTCAGCACCAACCAAGACTTTGATCAAAGCGGTCGATGATGACCGCGGAACCACACCAGGCGAGGGCATGAAGGCCTGGAGGATGTTCCTCAAATCGACCATCGCGGTGGAAGCCTCGGACCTGATCGTCAAGACCGACCTGCCGCCTCGCGTCAGAGTCCGCGGAACGCTCAAGGACCTGAAGACGGAAATCTGCAGCGCCGAGCTGATGTTCCAGATCGCCAAGGACGTGCTCAGCACCGGCCAGTGGGACTTCTTTCGAAACCACGGCTCGGTCGACTTCGCCTACGACTTCGACGAGAACCGGCGTTTCCGTGTCAATCTGTTCATGGCCCGAGGCAAGCCTGCGATCGCAGCTCGTCTGATCACCGCAGCCGTGATGCGATTCGAGGATCTCTATCTTCCCGAGATCCTCGGCGACGTGGCCATGAGCTCCCAGGGGCTGATCCTCTTCTCGGGCGTCACCGGCTCCGGCAAGTCCACTTCGATCGCGACGATGCTCCAGTACATCAACGAACGCAAGCGGGTTCACATCGTGACGATCGAGGATCCGATCGAATACATCTTCAAGGACGACAAGGCCACCATCAACCAGCGAGAGATCGGCATCGACTGCGTCGATTTCAACGAAGCGCTCCGTGCCCTCGTTCGTGAAAACCCAGACGTGGTCCTGGTCGGTGAGATGCGTGACTACGAGACCTTCGAGGCCGCGATCCGCGCCGCCGAAACCGGTCACCTGGTCTTCGGAACCATCCATGCCAGTTCCGCCTGGCAGACCTTCGGCCGAATCTACGACCTCTTCCCGGAGGAGGAGCGTGATCAGATCCGCAAGCTTCTGGGATACAACCTGCGCGCCATCGTCTATCAGAAGCTCCTGCCCACGCTGCATGAGAACATCGCCCGAATCCCGGCCCTCGAGATCCTTCTCAACACCCCGATCGTCCAGAAGTACATCATCGAAGGACGAGAAGGCGAACTGCTGGAGGTCATCAAGGACAGCCACAGTGAAGGCATGGTCGACTTCACCACCTCGCTCGTGAATCTCGTCGAGGAGGAGTACATCAACAGCCGAGTCGCACTCGAATCGACGCCGAAACCAGAAGAACTGAAGATGCGCCTCAAGGGCATCAAGTAGCAACCGCCTCACCGTTGGAGAGACATGTTCGAACTTGCCACAATGCACACCACGACGATCGCAGCCGCGGCCGACTACATGCTGGTCGACCTGATCAAGCCGCTGCTGCTGCTTCCTGCATTCGTCGCCTACTTCAGGGTCACGAGTTCTCACATCGAGAAGGACGCCCGGTACCACAACTTCGGTGTCAACAAGGTCAACTCAATGATGATGATCGGCGCCGTCCTCGCGATCATCGCCGTCCTGATCATTCCGATCTTCTGGGTCGGCTGGCCGGTCTCGATCCTCGTTCTGGGCGGATGGCTTCTGGGCTACATGAAGTGGCGCAACGGCAAGGTCGGTGAAGATCAGAAATTCGAGCTGGTCGGAGACAGGCTGGAACAACGTCGCGACGCCAAACTCGCCAAGCGGGCCCAGAATGCGGTGGAGCTCAAGTTCATCGACCCGAACGGCAAGGAGAAGTCGGTCCCCCTCGTCGAGGACCCGCTCCACGTCGTGCACAAGGAACTTGAGACGATCCTCGGCCCCGCGATCGCCGCCAACGCCGCCGAACTGAATCTCGTTCCGGGCAAGCAGGGCACCGCCGTGATCAGCATCCTGGACACGGTCCCCAGTCGCCAGGAGGTGCTCGCTCCCGAGACCGCCAACGCGGTCATCGACTACATGAAGATGATCGCGGCCCTCGACATGGAAGACCGCCGCAGGATCCAGGAAAGCTCCATCCGCATGGTCACTCCAAGCGGTTCGATCCTCGTCGACATCACCGTGTCGGGCTCGTCCAACGGACAGCGTGCGAGATTCTGCTTCGACAGAGCCAAGCGCCTCGCCGTCAAGTTCGAAGACCTCGGACTCATGCCCAAGCAGGCGGAGTTGCTGAAGGCACTTGAGAACGAAGAGGAGCGACATGGCGTGATCCTCGTCGTCGCACCACCCGGACAGGGGCTTTCGACGACGTCCTATGCCATGCTCGGGCAGCACGACGCCTTCACCTCCGTCGTCAAGAGCTGCGAGAAGCGAATCGATCTTGAAGTGATGGGCGTGGACCAGAAACGATGGCACCCCTCCACCGACGAAGCCGACTACCCCACCACGGTCCGCACCATTCTCAGACGCGACCCCGATGTCGTCCTCGTCGACAGCATCGAGGATCCGGGCACCGCGGAACTCCTTGCCAAGCAGGGGAAGGACGGACCGCTCATCATCGCGACCGTCCGTGCACGCACCGTGACGGAAGCCATTCAGGAATGGTCCCGGGCGGTCGGCGATCTCGAGAAGGCATGCGCGAATCTGAAGATGATCGTGGCTTCGCGAATGCTCAGACGACTCTGCCCGGTCTGCAAGCAGGCATACCAGCCCACCCCGGATCAGCTCAAGCAGATGGGCCTCCCGGCTGACTCCGAGATCCAGCTCTACCGCCCCACCGGCAAGGTCAACGTGAAGAACAAGATCGAGACCTGCGACACCTGCGACGGAGTCGGGTACACCGGCACCATCGCCGCCTTCGAAGTCTTCCCGGTGGACGGCACCACCAGAAAGCTGCTCGCAGCCAACGACATGAAGGGTGCCGCCAACCATGTCCGCCGCGAATACCGCCTGCCCACCATGCAGGAGGTCGCGCTTTCCAAGGTGCGAAGCGGCGAAACCTCGATCGACGAAGTCCTGCGCGTCCTGGTCTCCAAGAAACCAGCACCCGCTCAGAAGAAACCGGCCACCGAAAAGGCCGCCAACTGACCCACAGGTCTCCATCCGGAGACGACTAGAGGAAACGAATCAGATGCTCCCGATTCTCCTGCTCGTACTCGTTCTCATCATCAGCGGCGTGATCGCACGCCAGGGGATGCTGAGTGCCTTCCTTCACATGATCTGCGTCATCGCCGCGGGTGCCATCGCCTTCGCGCTGTGGGAACCGATCGGCTTCGCACTGCTCGATTCCATGGGCAGCTTCGGCGCCTACACCATGGGAAGCACGCTGGTCCTCACTTTTCTCGTCGCACTGGTCATTCTGAGACTCAGCATGGACAAGCTGGTCCCCGAGAACATGAACTTCGAATCCGGCGTCAACTGGGCCGGTTCCTCGATCTTCGGTTTCGTGGGCGCGTTCATCTCGGTGGGCATCCTCACCCTCGGCGCGGGCATGCTCCAGTTCAAGTCGGACTTCTTCGGATACACCGGCTGGGCACGGGATCGGGCGACCGCTCAACCCGGAGCGGTCTCATCGACCCCGATGTTCACCGCGGTCTACACCGCACGCTTCTATGAGATGCTCAGCGTCGGAAGCCTCTCCCCGATGATGAACGGAGGCGCGCTCAAGCAGCTCTACCCAGAGATCGACAAGATGAGCTGGTCGATGCTGCGCGACGGATTCGTGGGGGAAGACGGCAGCGGGCGCGCCTGGCTGCAGCCCAAGTCGATCCAGATCGTCGAAGACCAGTTCACCTACCTTCCGAATTTCGCCTCCGGATCGATCAATCCGGACTTCCCGAGATTCACGGGTGCGTACATCATCCCCTTGAAGGTGAACGTGTCCTCCTTCGACAACGGAAGCCAGTTCACGCTGTCGAACGCCCAGGCACGCCTGGTCGCACCTTCGGGCACCAGCACCGGCAGCCCAGAGACGGCATTCCCCGTGCTCTACGTCCAGCCGTCGAAATCAGGTGCTCCAAAGCCCTACGCATTCGATGATGGAAGCAACTTCGTCTCGAACAAGGCCGGCACTCAGGCCCTCGACTTCATCCTGATCTTCCCGGGCGACGAACTCGGACCGCCACTGGCAGGCGACTACCACCTTCAGATCAAGGGACTGAGACTCGCCCTTCCCGAAGTCAGCATCGAAGACGACGGCATGGCGATCCTCGCGGCCATGGGCGGCGGACAGGAACGCCAGCTTCCGACCGGCGAAGGCAAGGCACTCACCGGCAACGACCTCAAGGTCAACAGCGAGATTCCGATTCGAATCTCCTACAACGCCAAGGGCGGCCTCAGGCTCAACGACAAGAATCTGATCGAGGGCGGCTCCGGACAGTTCAACACCGGCGGCCCTGGCAACAACGTCTCCAAGGCGAATCGGGTCACCAACTTCTTCGAACCTGAAGGAACGCGAATCGCCCAGCTGACCGTCGGCAGACGCAAGCCCATCGATCTCGACTCGCTTCGCCAGGAAGGCTACGCGGACCAACCCCTCCTGCTGATCGACGAGAACGGCAACACCTACCTTCCCTACGGATACATCAGAATGGGACGGGAGAAGACCACGATCCTCTACAACCCGCTCTCACCGATCGAGACCGTGGCGGGGCTGCCTTCGCTCCCCTCCTCAGGCAACACCGAACTGTTCGTCCTCTATCGCGTCCCCATCGGGGTGACCATCCAGGAAGTGCGTTGCGGCAGCATCCCCATCGGCTCCTCGAACGTGACGGTGGGATACGACGACTGAGTCGATCACCGGACGTCGCCGTTGGAGACAATGCGAACCATTGACGAAAACGCCCGGCCTGAAGAGGCCGGGCGTTGTCATGTCGGTCCTGTTGGATTCTCTGCGTCGGATCAACCGGAGGCTTCGGCCTCCTCCAGCCATCGCTCGACGTAATGAATGTCGAAGTCGGCGGTGTTGAAGCTGGGATGATCCATCAATCGACGGTGCAGCGGAATGGTGGTCTTGATCGGCCCGACCTTGAACTCGTCGAGGGCGACCCGCATGCGGGCGATCGCGGTCTCGCGATCGGGCCCATGAACGATCAGCTTGCCGATCATCGAGTCGTAATTGGGCGGAATCCGATAGCCGGCGGTCGCATGGGAATCCAGCCGGACCCCGAGCCCACCGGGAGGGCACCAGGTCTCGATCAATCCGGCCTGCGGCATGAAGCCTCGATCCGGATCCTCGGCGTTGATGCGACACTCGATCGCGTGGCCGTTGACGGAGATGTCCTCCTGCTTGATCGAGAGCGGTTCACCCGCCGCGACGCGGATCTGCTCGCCGACGATGTCGACGCCGCTGATCAGTTCCGAGACGGGATGCTCGACCTGGACACGGGTGTTCACTTCGAGCATGAAGAAGTTCTGATCGCCATCCATCAGGAATTCGACGGTGGCGGCGCCGCTGTAGTTCGCCTCACGAATGAGTGCCGCGGCGGTGCGAGCGACCTCGTCGCGTTTCTCCGGATCGACGTTGGGCGCGGGCGCTTCCTCGATCAGCTTCTGATGCCGACGCTGGGTGGTGCAATCACGCTCGAAGAGATGGACTGCGTTCCCATGATCATCACCGATGCACTGGATCTCGAAGTGCCGCGCATGTTCGAGGAACTTCTCGACGTAGACACGGCCGTCACCGAAGGCGGCCTCGGCTTCCTGCTGCGCGGACTCGACACCCGCCCTCAGTTCGTCGTCGTTTCGTGCGATGCGCATGCCACGACCGCCACCACCGGCGGCAGCCTTGACGATCACCGGATAGCCGATGAGCTGCGCCATCTCGAGCGCTTCATCGATCTCCTCGATGGCATCCTCGGTACCGGGAAAGATCGGCGTGCCGGCCTTGCGTGCGAGGTTCTTGCAGGACACCTTGTCACCGAGCAGCGCCATCGCCTTCGGGCTGGGACCGATGAAGGCGAACCCACTGTCGAGACAGGCTTCGGCGAAATTCGCGTTTTCAGCGAGGAAGCCGTATCCGGGGTGAATGGCTTCGGCACCGGTGACCTCCGCCGCGGAGATGATCCGATCACTGCGGAGATAGCTTTCCGCAGCCGGGGGTTCGCCGATGCAGACGGTCTCGTCGGCATGCTGCAACCATGGCCCGTCGGCATCGGCCTTGGAATAGACACAGACCGATTCGACGCCCATGACTCGGGCTGCACGAATGATCCTGAGTGCGATCTCGCCACGGTTGGCGATGAGAATCCTCGAAAACATCGTGTTCGACTCCATCGTTTGGCAGTGGAGCGGCGGCGTTCATCGAACGAACCACCCGCACGGCGCGTGACTTGTCAGCTGGGACGAATGAGAAAGAGTGGCTGTCCGAATTCAACGGAGTCGCCGCTTGCAGGAAGGATCTTCTCGACCGTGCCTGAGACTTCCGCCTTGATCTCGTTGAAGATCTTCATGGCCTCGACCAGACAGACCACGGTGTTGGCATCGACGGTGTCACCGACCTTGACGAAGGCGGGCTTGTCCGGCGAAGGCGAGGCGTAGAAGGTTCCGACCATCGGACTTTCGATTGGAGTGAGCCCTTCCATCGGATCCGCCTCAGGAGCGGCCTCGGCTGGTGGAGCCGGAGCACCGGCGGCGGGTGCCGCGGCGGGTGCGGCAGGTGCGGCAGCCATGACCGCCTGCTGCGGAGCCATCATCACGGGCGCTTGCTGCGGACCAGGGCGGCGCAATGTCACTGTCTCCTGCTCATCGCGGAGATCAAGTTCGGACAGGTCGTTGGCGACCATCAGCCGGACCAGTTCCTTGAGCTTTCGAATATCAATCATGTGCGTTCCTTGAAAGGCGAAAAGACACTCCAGTGAAACGGTCTCACGGAGATCTGGGCGAAAGTGTACCAAGAAGCCGCGATGATGTAGGCCGAAATGCCTCGATCATGCTCCGATCTTGCCCGAACGTGAGTGCTCAGCGGAGCGTTTCAGGATCATCCTGAAGGGCGACCGGTGGCTCAAGCAGGGTCTTGAGCACGAATGCCTGTCGAAGGGCGCGGCGGTTGCGCAAGGTCTTCCTCAGACCCAGACCGGAGGGCTGTACGCCTCGCCCGCTGCGAAGCCCGCTGGCGTTTTCGCTTCCGGCCCCCGAGGAGGCGAAGGGAGAACGCTTGGCTTTCCGACCGGAGGACTGAGCGGATCCAGCCTCGTCATTGGCGACCGGGCGGCTCATGGCAGGCCGCGCAGCTGGCGGTGGCATTGGAGGAACGGCTCTCATTCCTGAAAGATCCGGAGCACCTGGAGCGGGGTCGACGGAGACGGATGCCCTGGTCGGGGCTGCCGGGGGCTGTTCGGTCGCGACGGGAAGACCCATCATCGACATCGCATCCTTCATGCTCATCCCGGAGGACTGTTCCATCGCCTCGCGCAGTTGCTTCACCTGGGCCTGACGGGCCTCTCGTTTCCGTTGCTTTTCGAGACGCTTCTGCTCGGTCTTCAGCTCTCGCTCTCTCGCGAGATCCCCCGCATCATCGAAGGATCGCGCTGGAGCCGCGCCGGGACCCTCGAGCGCTTCGATCTCCTTCGCACGGGCGGCGGCTCGCTGCTTCTTCTTGTGGGCGGCGGCGGCAATGGCGGCGACACCTTGCACCACGATCACCAGAACGAAGATGAGTTCACCCAGACCAAGCATGCCCACAGTCTACCAATGCCGCGGCGGGAGCGTCAGGATCGCCCGTTCACCGGCAGCGGCACATCCCGTCCATCGCCGGTCCGGACCATCTCGAACGGCACACCGAAGGCCTCCTCGAGTTCGGAAGGCGTCAGAACGCTCGCCGCCGGACCATGCCTGAGCGCACATCCCGTCGAGAGCAGCATCGCATCCTCGGCAAGCCGAGCGGCCACGGGCAGCTCATGAACGCTGACCACCACGGTGGTCCCCTGCCGCGCGCGACCGACCAGCAACGCGCTCACTCGCTCGGACCACGCCGGATCGAGGGCCGCAAGAGGTTCATCGAGAAGCACCACTCCATCGAGAGGCGCCTGAATCAATGCCCGCGCACAGGCCACACGTTGCGCCTGCCCGGTCGAAAGCGTCGCCAACGTCCGCGACAGGAGGCCTTCCAGATCAAGCGACTCGACGACGACGTCGATCGCCGTCTGATCGCGACCGATCATCACGCGCGCCAGTTCGAGTATTCGCCGGACCGTGAAACCGGAGGAACATTCGAATCGCTGTGACATGAAGGCGAGACTTCGCGCGCGACCACGTGCTCCCAGAGTCTCGAAAGGACGTTCCCCGAGCAGGAGGTCACCCCGAGTGGGCGAGAGCACGCCGGCCATGATGCGAAGCAAGGTGGTCTTCCCCACCGCGTTCGGACCGCACAGAACCGTGACACGTCCCGGTGCGAGTTCGAGCGAGACGTCCTTGAGGACGGGTCCCCGACCGTAGTCATGACCGACCGAACGAAGCGTGATCATCGACCCCACCCCCGTCCCGAGCAGAGCAACCACAGAAAGAACGGGCCACCGAGAAGTGCCGTGATCACACCCACATGCAGGCGACCACCGCCCAGATCGATGAACTGGCGGATGGCTTCGGCACCGAGCAGCATCGCAGCACCCGCCAGGCAGGTCGCCGGCACGAGCGCACGGTGCTCCGGACCGACGAGGATTCGCGCCAGATGCGGTGCGAGAAGTCCCACGAAACCGATCGGACCGACCAGCGCCACCGCGGCCGCGGTCAACGCGCCCGCTCCCAGAAAGAGCAAGGTACGAAGGCGTACGATCGACAGACCGCTCGAGCGCGCTTCATCATCTCCGAGACAGGAGAGGTCGATGAGGTCGGCCCCTCTGACCGCCACGATGGTGCAGAGCAGGGAGACCACCAACGTGATCGAAAGCACGCTGCGGGCAGGCGCCTCCGGGATGCGCCCCATCATCCAGTCGATGAAATCACCGCGCAGACCATGTGGCACGACATCCTGCAACGCCATCGAGAGAGATCCTGCCAGAGCGG
Source organism: Planctomycetota bacterium (assembly GCA_902521645.1). Taxonomy (GTDB): domain Bacteria; phylum Planctomycetota; class Phycisphaerae; order Phycisphaerales; family SM1A02; genus UBA8087. The sequence continues at coordinate 29,198 of CABYSN010000003.1, read as the reverse complement.
CGACGATCACCCCGACCAGCAGCAGACGAAGAGGTTCGAGCACCCCGTTCTCGCGACCGAGCAACCAGGTGATCAACAACGCACCAAGCGCACCCAGTGATGCCGGAATCACCAGAGCACCACCCGAGGGCGCGGCGATCCCGGCGAATGCGGAGGCGGCGAGCACGATCATCACACCCAGCCCGGCTCCGCTCGACAGCCCGAGTATCCAGGGAGAGGCCAGTGGATTTCGCAACAGCACCTGCAACAGAAGACCAGCCAGGCCCAGAGCCCAACCCGCGGCGATGGCCGAACAGGCCGCCCCGAGTCTGAGCGACACTCGATCGGACGCAGGCCATCCGAACTCGTAGGTCCAGTCGCCTTGCGCATCAACGACCGGTCCGAAGAAGAGCCGGACCGCCAGAGCCATCAGCACGATGCCAAGCAGAATCAGGAAGCCTGAAAGACGACGAGCGGTCACGAGTCACCCCCCGATGCCATCTCGAGAACACCTTGAAGCCTCGCACGCAGAGCCTCGACACCATCAAGCACACCGGTCCCGGGGATCAACAGCTTGGAACCGTCCGCACCGATGAACGTCGTGGTGCCACCGAGTGATTCCAGACGCAGCGCGAGTTCATCGGCATTCGTCTGCGCGGTGTGTTCATCGCGACCGAGGACGACCACCGTTCTAGGCGCAAGCACCAGAAGATCCTCGAGCGAAAGCTCGGGATACCCCGAGCGCTGCAAGGCATTCTCAAGACCCAGTGCGGAGAGCACATCATCGACATAGGTGTCCCGACCGAAAGCGGAGGGTGGATCGACTCCATAGAGAACGACGACGTCACCAAGCTCGGAGAACGCGGGAACGGGCACGAGCAGCTCGAGACTTCGTCGACGCCAGGCGGCCACCTTCGTGCGGACCGGTTCCGGCGCGACACCTTCCTCGATCAACAGAGCGGGAAGCTCCTCCACGATTCGATCGATGTCGGAGATGCGATCGATGCGCCAGCTTGCGAGGCGCCAGCCACGGGTCTTCGCAAGTGCGAGCAGATCGGGATCGATCCCCGAGGAAGCCGGCTGAACCAGCAGCAGAGTCGGCGACACCACCAGAAGTCGTTCGAGATCGGGGGCGAGCAGATCACCGACGACGGGAACCGCTTCGACCTCCCCGGGTGCGAAGGGCGTTCGTCCGACCAGAAGCGCCTGACAGTCGAAATCGATCAAAGCCTGCGTCAGAGCAGGCGAGAGGGACACGATTCGAGGTGCGGATGGGGCCACCTTTGAGGAGGTCACAGGGGTGCGATCGCACCCGGTGAAGAGCCCCGCAAGGAACCCCATCAACAGAACACCCAACCAGGATGTGCCATGTGAGGGCTGCATTGGTCTGCGATCCTATGCGCCCGGTCCCGCCGCTGCATGTACACTGACCCCGCAGGCAAGGAGGCCCCATGCTCAAGACCTTTCGCAGGATGTTCTCGTCGAAGTCACCACTGGAACTCGACGTCGCTCGAGGAGAATCCGATTCAAGCACCCCGGAGCTGCCCGACGTGGTTCCGATGGAAGCGCTGGAAAGAGTGACCCTGGTCGCGACCAGACAGGCCGCCGCGCAGACCAGGATCGAAGGACAGCTCGAGGCGCTCACGCCCCTCGCACGCCAGGCGGTCCAAAGACTCGATGCGATCGGATCCGGAGAGCGCGACATCGCCGGACTGATCGAGACGCTCAAAGCCGATCTCACCGATCGCGAACGAGTGCTTGGTGGTTCGATCGAGGCCCTGACCGCCTCCGGCGACCGACAGGCACGGACCCTGACGGCCCTCAGCGATCAGCTGCTCGCATCACAGGGAACGACGGAAACTCTGGTCACTCGACTCCAGGATCTCCAGACCTGCCTCGAGGCGATCTCCGATCAACAGAGAACGACGAACGAACGTTCCAGGGAGATGGTCGATTCCATGAACCGTCAGAACACCAGACTCGCCGAACAGCAGAAACGACTCGGTACAGCCACCATCGTGACCTGCGTGGTCGCGGGGCTCACGCTCGTCACCGCGGTGTGGATCGTCATGCGAGCCGGGTGAAGCCCTCTCGCCGGACTCAGGACATAGGAACGGGACGTGCCAGCCGTTCGTACAACGGGCATCGTTCGAGCAGCTCCGCATGCGTTCCGTCATCCACGATCCGACCTTCATCCATGACGACGATCCGATCCGCGGCGAGAATCGTCGCCATTCGGTGCGCGATCACCAGGACCGTTCTCCCACGGCCGAATTCGAGGACGGCATCGTTGATCCGATCCTCGCTTTCGGCATCGATGGCACTGGTGGCCTCGTCGAGCACCAGGAGACTCGGATCACGGAGGATCGCGCGCGCGATCGCCAGACGCTGTCGCTGGCCACCCGAGAGCGTCGAACCGAACTCGCCGACTTCGGTCTGGTAGCCGTTCGGCAGCTCTTCAATGAATTCATCGGCGAGGGCCAGGCCCGCAGCGGCTCTGGCGGCGTCTTCGTCACGTGATCGCATCCCGAGGAGGATGTTGCCCAGAATGGTGTCCCGAACGATCAGAGGCTCCTGCGTGACCACCCCGATCTGCCGTCGCAGACTTCTGAGGTCGACGCCGGCGAGATCGACGCCATCAAGAAGCACCCGACCCTCAAGCGGTCGAAGAAGTCCTGAAACCGTGGAGAGCAACGTGGTCTTGCCGCATCCGTTGGGCCCGACGAACGCGACCGTCTCACCATGCCTGACCGTCAAGGAGACGCCGTCGACGGCATTGCTCTTCGCGCCGTCGTAGCGGACCACGACGTTCTCGAAGGTCACTGAATCGACGTGTCGCCCGATCCGCACCGGGTCGGAGACGAGATGCCGCTCACGCTCGCAGTCGAGGATCTCGAAAAGGCGATCCGCCGGAGCGGAGGCCGCCTGAATGTCGTTGACGAGATTCGCGAGCGGACGCAGGGAGCCGCCGGCGACGCCGAGAGCCGCCAGTGCGAGAATGAACTGATCGAACTGAAGGTTGCCATCGAGAATCTGCTTGGAGGCGACCCCGACCAGAACCAGTGCGGTGCACACCGCGAGCGCCTCGACCAGCGGAGAGGAGATCGCGCGCGCCGTTCTGATTCGAAGATCCTGCTTGAGCACCTCGCGATTCTCGGCGGAGAAACGTCGGAATGATTCACGCTCCGCGGTTCCCGCCTTGATCGCGCGAAGACCCTGGATCGCCTCGTTCGAGATGCGCAGCAGACTGGCCTGCGCATCGAGACTTCCTCGTGCACCTCGCTTGATTCGTTTTCCGAACTTGCGCAGCACCAATCCGATCAACGGCCCGAGCACCACCGCGACCAGGGTGAGGCGCCAGTCGATGTAGATCGCCACCGCGAAGGCTGCGAGCCCCTTGGTCAGCTGGGCGACGGTCTTGCCGAGCAAGGTGTTGAATCCCTGCTGCAACGCCTGCGCATCCTTGTTGATCCGACTCACGATCTCGGAAGGCCCGAAGCGGAACACATCGGAGAGCGGCATCTCGACGGCGTGCCTGAAGGCATCGAGTCGGATCCGCGCCACGGTCGAGATCGACACCGTCTGGGAACAGAATTGATGACCGAAATTCGCGGTCGCCCCGAGAATGGTGAGTACGCCGATTCCGATCAGAAGCAGCACCACGCCCTCCATGGGATCGGTGGGCAGACTTTCGACCAGACCCGCGGGCAGCTCGGGAAAGGAACCGGCGAGATTGTGGGCCTCCGCCACCGAACGAAGCGAACCACCATCCTCACCGAGGATGACCTGCAGCATCGGTGCCAGACTCAGCAGGCCCGCACCCAGTCCACCTGCGGAAAGCACCGCGAACACCATCGCCAGCACCAGCATCAGCCGGGCGCGCAGCATCTTTCGTGCGAATGTCCAGAAAGCGTTCATATGACCTTCAGTATCGACGATTCCACGCCACCATGTTCAGGTTCAGTCGAGAAGAGCGGCGCGATCGTCCCAGAAACCGGGATAGCTCTTGTTCACGCAGGATGGATTCTCGATCGACACCCCGGCTCGGACCAGCCCGAGCACCCCGAAGGCCATCGCCATCCGGTGATCGTTCCAGGTCCTGATCGAGACCTGGCCGGCGGACATGGTCGAAGGATCGATCTCGATCGCATCGGACAATGCACGGACGGTGCAGCCGGTCTTGGCAAGCTCGCAGGCCAGCGCGTGTATTCGATCGGTTTCCTTCACGCGCAGGGTGTGCAGGCCATCGATTCTGGTGACGCCTCTGGCAGCTGCCGCCACCACGGCAAGCATGACCGCCGCATCCGGACACCCTTCGGCATCGAGCCGTGCCGCATGAAGTTCGTCCGGACCGGTGACGGCGATGCCATCAGCCGAGCGCTCGACCCGCGCGCCCATCGTCTCAAGCAGATCGACGGCACGAAGGTCCGGTTGCATGCTGTCGTCCGGAATCGGAACATGCACCCTCGCACCCGGCACCATCGCGGCGGCGGCCCACCAGTAGACGGCGGAACTCGCGTCAGGCTCGATTCCAAGTTCGAACGACTCGAGAGGTGTTCCCATGACGCGGATCATGTCCGCGTGGGGCATCTCGACCGTGGCACCGAGACGCCGAAGAAGATCGACGGTGAGCTCGAGGTAGGTTCGACTGGTCGGCGGCTCGGTGAAACGGACGGTGATGCCCCCGGCGGTCCAGGGCGCGATGAGAAGAAGCGCCGAGATGAACTGGCTCGATGCGGTCCGCCCGACCTCCAGAACGCCCCCCGCACAGCCTGAATCACCCTGGATCGTCACCGGAAGATGCTCGGGCTGACCGGTCCCCTGCACTGTCACGCCAAGTCGACGGAGCAGTTCGATCCCCTCTGCCACGGGACGCTCCCGCATGCGAGGACTGCCATCGACCACCACGTCGCGCGCTGCGAGGGCTGCGGCCGCCAGCATGAATCGGCTCGGCGTGCCGCCATCGCCGAGATCGACGCGTCCGCCTCCGGGCAACACGCCATCACAACCTTGCATGTGCCAGACCTCGACGGACGAGTTCGAGACCCGAACGGAGGCACCGAGCGAAGCCAGCGCATCACGAAGGCCACAGGTGTCCTCCGAGACGAGTGGCGCACGGAGCAACGACTCGCCGCGTGACAACGCCGCCAGAATCAAGGCTCGGTTGGTGAGGCTCTTCGAACCCGGAGGTGACATGACGCGATCGAACGCACGCTCGGCAACATCCATGGCTCGAGCCGGGTCGAGTTCTGCGTCGCGTTCGTTCATCGAGTCACTCTTCCTTGCGAAAGACCGCGACGACGTCTTCGACGGGAATCACGAAGAGACGGTTGTCACCTTCGAAATCGACCGGCACGCCGTTCTTCGGATTGAAGAGGATCCGATCGTACTGCTTGATGGGATAGTCCTCGTCACGATCGATCTGCATGCTGATCGCCACGATGCGTCCGGTGAGGGTCGGAATCTCGATCTTGTCGGGAAGGTGAATCCCGACCTTGGTGACCTTCTTGTCCTCGTCCTTTCGGATGAGAACCCGGGTTCCGATCGGCTCGACGATTTCGATGCCCTGCTTGTTGGTTGAAGAACGTGCCATATGGAGCATTCTAGAGGTTCCGAGCCGACATGAAAACCACGGCCCCCCCTCGCGCTGCTACAACATGATCATGCACGAATCACTCACCGCGCTCATTCGCGACATCCCAGACTTTCCCAAGCCCGGCATCCGCTTCAAGGACATCACCCCCCTGTTGTCGGATCCTTCAGGACTGTCACTGGCGGTCGAACTGATGGCGAACCCCTGGCGTGACGATCGCCCGGATCTGGTCGTCGGTGCGGAAAGCCGTGGGTTCATCTTCGGAACCGCACTGGCGCAGTCATTGAGTTGCGGCTTCGTCCCGGTTCGAAAACCGGGCAAGCTCCCCTACGAGACCGTCTCGATCGAATATGAACTCGAATACGGCACCGATACGCTCGAGATGCACAAGGACGCGATCAAGCCGGGACAGAAGGTCCTGCTGGTGGATGATCTGATCGCCACCGGCGGAACGGCCAAGGCCGCCTGCGATCTGATCAAGGATCTCGGAGGCGACGTGCTCGGACTCGTGGTGTTGATCGAGCTGGAAGCTCTGAAAGGTCGCGACCTGCTCGAGCCGGTCGAGGTCCACTCACTGCTTCGCTACTGAGTGTCGGATGACAGGGCCGATGCCTCGACGGGTGCGTTGCCAAGTGGCAGCACACCATGGCGTCCCAGCACCCAGATCCAGTTCAGAAGAATCAGGACCCCGAACGCGACCCCGATCGTGGTCCACTGCCGTTGTGTCGGCGAGACTCGGACCGTGCGCCCGAAGACGAGTCGCACGACAAACGCCGCGAGCAGGAGACAACCTCCCAGTGCGAGCAATGGGTTGTGCGCCAGAGCGTCCACCAGATCGAGTCGAAGCATGGCGCGGGCGGCACGAGTGCCTCCGCAACCGGGACACGGAAGACCGGTGTTCGCACGCAGCGGACACAGGGTCTCTGGCGGCGTCGTGAACAGCTGCGTGGCGAAGAATTCGAAGCCGATGACGATCAACGCGATCGCGATGACCACCGTCACCAGGACGGCGGAGACGGGTGGGATTCTCGGGGCTCTCTCCAGTCGAAACGCACCCATGGCGAGCGTACCTCAGGGCAAGGTGCCGGCGTCTTCCGGACCATTGATGCCGGTGCTGGTCAGCATCGAGCCATCACCCCAGAGCAGCGCATAGAGCAGCATGATCGCGAAGAAGACGATTCCGATGATCGCGATCGTCTTTCCCAGCCTGGTCAGACCGGCTCCCGCAGCATCGACCGATCCACTGGCCATGCCTGCGAGGTCGTTGCTGGCGAGGACCCAGGCGACGATGCCGAAGACCGGGCAACCGAAGCCGAGAATCCCGCACAGACAGACCAGCACACCACGATGAGGAGCGATGTTTCCGGACGATTGATCTTCACTGGTCATGATCTTTATCTCCGATTTGAGAGCGTCAAAGGGACAGGGATGCGTGCCTGAGGAGTTTCTGGTGTGGAACCGCGTGGTCTCGGCATCCTTCATTGGAATGATGCGAAACTAAAGGTACACTAAAGGATGATGATACGCCCTCCCAGGGCATCTCAGGAAGGACTCCAATGAGCTCAATCGCCACCTCGAACGACCCCACCCAGGCCGCCAACAATGCCGACCCGCTTCGACTGATCGACGTCGACCACGTCCGTTTCTGCGTGGGCAACGCCAAGCAGGCCGCGTTCTTCTACGCGATGACCTTCGGCTTCCAGGTGACCCAGTTCAGCGACCTCACCACCGGCGACCGCCAGATGGCGCGGTACTTCCTCGAGCAGGGCAACATCCGCTTCATCCTCGAGACCCCACTGCAACCCGATCATCCGGCCAACTCCGAGCTGCAGAAGTTCGGCGACGGCATCAAGGACATCGCCTACACCGTGCACGATGCGGAGAAGGCGTACGAGCGCGCCATCAAGAACGGCGCGGTCTCGGCCCACAAACCGGAGACCTTCTCCGACGAGAACGGCACGGTCAGCACAGCATCGATCCGCACCTACGGGCGCGCGGTCCACACCTTCGTGAGCCGCACCGGCGCCTATTCGCTGCGCGAGCTCAAGCACGGCGGCCTCTTCCTCCCCGGCTGGAAGAGAATGGATTTCGTCCTGAACCAGTACAACAAGGACAACCCCTGCGGCCTCAGGTACGTCGACCACTGCGTGGGCAACGTCGAAGAGGGCAAGATGAACCACTGGGTCGACTGGTACGAGAACGTCCTCGAGTTCAAGATGTTCAAGCACTTCGACGACGCCGACATCTCCACCGAACACTCGGCGCTGATGTCGAAGGTGATGGCCTCCGGCAACAACCTCATCAAGATGCCGATCAACGAACCCGCCGATGGCAAGAAGAAGAGCCAGATCCTCGAGTACCTCGAGTGGCACTCGAACACCCCCGGCATCCAGCACCTCGCGTTGCGCACCGACGACGAACTCGCCTCGGTCGCGGAACTGCGTCGTCGCGGCGTCGACTTCCTCCAGCTTCCGGACACCTACTACGAGAAGGTCTGGGACCGAGTGAACACCATGCTCACCGAGCACGGACACAACCCGGTGAAGGAGGACCACGAGGCGATCAAGAACCTCGGCATCCTCGTCGACGCCGATGACGAAGGCTACCTGCTGCAGCTCTTCACCAAGCCGTTGCAGGACCGCCCCACCCTGTTCTTCGAGATCATCTCCCGCCAGGGAAGTCAGAGCTTCGGCAAGGGGAACTTCAAGGCCCTCTTCGAAGCCCTCGAACTCGAACAGGAACGTCGCGGCAACCTGTAAGCGGTTGAACTCTATTGAGTTTCATGAAGAGGACACGGACAGTCTGAGGCTGGCTGGTGGTGTGGCATGGACCCGTTGAGGTTGCCACGGATCGGTCGGCTGAGGGTGCGTTCAGGTGTTCACGGCTGGCGTGGACGCGTGCTGGATCGATCAAGGATTCAACCATCGCATGGAGGCCGGCGACGAGCCGGGATCGGGATTCGGGAGCACCTGCGAGATCAGAGAGCGCCTAGGATGCTGAACACCACAGGAGTGCACACGAATGCTCATCACCATCCTGGCCACTTGCTGCCTGGTGGACCCCGCGGTGGTCGACCGTCAGGACCTGGTCGTCAAGGTCGATCCGATCGACAATCGCATCACGGGATCCTCCCACATGCTCCTCGCCGGGGGTGGGGACCTCCGCTACAGCCTGCACCCCGAGGCCACGATCGAGGAAGTGATGGTCGATGGACTCACGGTGACACCCTCGCGACCGGGTCTGCTCGAGGAACTTCCGAAGAACGCCTCCGTCGTGATGCGCTGGCGGGGCAGGCACGTCGAGGATGTCGAGGCCGGTGAGGTCGAGGGGGCGATCCACAATCTCTCGGTTCGCGCCCATGCGGCGGAGGATGGCGTGTTTCTCTCATCAGGCAGTTCGTGGCACCCGCAGCCTCTCGATGACCGGGGCGTACCCCAACTCAGGATGATGTCCCTTGAAATCGAACCATTCGAAGGCTGGTCGCTGATTGCCTCGGGCAACCCGTCGGCCGAACAAGATCCTCTCGAACCAGTCTGGAACTGGCAGACCCCAAGACCGATCTCCGGAATGAGTCTGGCTGGAAACCGCCACCAACGGACCACGCGAAATGTCGACACAGTCCATGGTCCGGTCACGGTGGTCCTTCAAGTCGCGGCTTCGAATCTCGACAAGAGCGGTGACTATCTGAACGCCGCTGAACGGTATCTCAAGACCTACTGCCGCCTGCTCGGACCCTATCCCTTCGAACGGTTCACGATCGTCGAGAACTTCTTCTCATCGGGTTTCGCCTTCCCGGGATTCACACTTCTCGGTCCACGGGTCGTCGCCATGGCGCCTCGATCCCTGAAACCCGGCTACCTCGATCACGAACTGGTGCATGCCTGGTGGGGCAACGGGGTCTACGTCGATCCGACCGACGGCAACTGGTGCGAGGCACTGACCAGCTTCTGCACCAACTACGGCCGCAGGTGGCTGGAGGAAGGTCCCGGCGCCGCACGCACGTATCGACGAGGCATCATCAACCAGGTCTCGCTGGATCCCGACCTGGATGACGGCCCGCTGGGTGAGTTCGGCCGCGGAGGCCTCGGGGTGAATCGATTCGTCGGATACCAGAAGGGGTCGTTCGTCATCATGATGTTGCAGGACGTGCTGGACGATCACATCTCCCCCACTCGATTCGAGGAAAGCAGGATCTGGGACATGATGCGTTCGCTGGCGACGACGCACATGGGCGAACGAATCGACTGGGGAGTGATCCAGGATGCCGCCGAGGCGACTCGACCGGATCACCCGGAGGGATGGCTCGACCCATTCTTTGATCGATGGGTCCGAAAGCACACGCGACCTCGAACCACGCCGGAGATGACGGCGTCGCCACCGCAGCGCCTCGAGCGGATTCGAAGTGACGACGGCAGCATGGTTCTGGTGGATCCGGAATGTCGACACTACCGACTCATCGACACGGCATTCACGAGTCCGACAATCGCGGGAACACTCGCGGACGGTACGACCGTGGTGGGTAACGGCGACGGCATGGCATCCCCCGCAGAATTCGGATGGACCTCACGACTCGAACCCGGAGCGAACATGCTGCTCATCGGACGCGAAGCCATCGACAGTCATGCGGAAGTGATCGCACGGGCCGCGAACCCGATCGCCGTCGATGACGATGGATTCTCGATCGGGTCGTCCATCTGGACCGGCGACTCTCAATCCGTGCTGCACACCATGCATCATCCGGACCTGCCAGGTCGTTACATCACGGTCTTTCACAGCAACGGCAAGATTGGATGGCGTCGCCTTCGGCTGGCCTGGTACTACCGCAAGGACACGACGGTGGTGTGGGACGGCGAAGCAACGAGTGATCGTTCGGTCTTCGAGCCGGATGCCTGGATGCGAACCACGAACACCCCGTCGCAGAAATCGAACGGAAGGAACCTCACCCGATGATCGAAGCCCAGACCAGCGCGGTTCATTATCTTCCGATCGCGACCAGCCTGATCGCGGTTGGATTCGTGGCGGCACTGGTGTCACGATGTCGACTTCGCGGATGGCCTCCCTACCTGACATGGTGGGCGCTCGGCGTCGTCTGCTACGGGTCGGGAACGATCATTGAATCGATCATCACGCTCGAAGGCAACTCGATCACACTCAACCGATGGTGGTATCTGGCGGGCGCGATTCTTGGTGCATGGCCGCTCGCGACGGGCAGCGTCTACCTCGTTCTCACGAGGCGGACGGCCAATCGACTGACCGTACTCAGCGCGATTCCAGTGCTGGTGGCGGCCGTCGCCGTGGCGATCGGCCCGATGGATCCGAGCCAGCTCGAAGCCCATCGCCCCACTGGAGCGGTGATCGGCTGGCAGTGGATCAGGGTGTTGACGCCCTTCATCAACGCCTATGCGGCACTGTTCCTCGTGGGAGGGGCCGTCTGGAGCTGTCACCGCTTCTGGGGGGTGCCCGGTCAACGATCGAGAACACTCGGGACCGCCCTGATCGCGGTGGGTGGAATTCTCCCGGGCATCGGAGGCTCGATGGCAAAGGCAGGCACGGTCGAGGCCCTCTACGTCGCCGAACTGGTTGGACTGATCCTGATCTGGGCTGGATACGCAGCGTGCATCAGAGCTCCGGGATCCTGGTCGTCCTCGAACCAGGAAGCACCCACGGGGCAGATCGGCTGAGCGTCCGGAAAGATCCCATGGAATGCCCCGACCGACCCCGAACACGCCACGGTCGAAACGTGTTTTTCCACGGACCCCCTCGGGGTTCCCGAGGGATGGTGGTGCAAGGTCATGGCCATCGACTTGAGGCCTGGAGCATGCCTAGTATCTCCGGTGATCACAATGGAACGACAGGACATTTCGACGCGCTGGTACGACGCACTCATGGGGCCGCGAACCGATGCCGCCTTCAAACACATCGCGCTGTACGCCGCGCTCGTCGGGTTCGCGTTGCACCTGCTGATGTGGGCGCTGGTCCAGGGTGACCTGATCCTCGCCCCCCCGGGCATCGAGTCCCTGCTCAAATCGCCCCTGCTCGCGCTCTACACGCCATTCTCTATCCTGCTGGTCTACGAGGTCTACCAGTTGATCCAGGCGATTCCCCAGTCGTTTTCGGCTGCCATGACCAAGCAGTTCGAAGTGATCGCTCTGATCGTGGTGCGTGACGCCCTCGCCTACGTGGCGGGAACCGATGTACTGGAACAGTCCATCGAAACCGGCTGGTACCTGCTGCTTGTCGCCAAGTGCCTCACCTTTCTCGTGCTGCTGCTGGTCACACTCGGGTTCACTCGCTACGAGCACAGGTATGCGGACGGAGTGGAACCAACCGGCCCGGTCGCGAACTACGTGCGCATCAAACGGATCATCGCCATCCTGCTGTTCATCTGTTTCGTGGTGATGGCGACGAGTGCGCTGGCCGGCTGGCTGGCGGAGGTTGTCGACGGGAACCCCGCCGAACTGAATGCCGGCATCTTCTTCGCCGGCTTCTTCACCCTGCTGATCATCGCGGACATCGCGATCCTGCTGATTTCCTACCGTTTCACCAACGAATTCGGGAGTCTGGCCCGCAACACGGGATTCGTCCTGGCCACGATTCTGATTCGGCTGGCGATCGATGCCCCGGGGTACGGCGCCCCCCTGTTGTTCCTGCTGTCCGGAGTGATCGGATTCGGTGTCCTCTGGATCACCAGCAGGTTCGAATCAACCTGATGAGGGATTCTGATGAAGATCACTGCTGGGGAGCCTGCGATACCCGACGCAGTGACCGAACGCTCACTAGGCACGTCCAGCCGTCAGGTGAGGAGATCGATGGTGATCCAAGTCATTATCGCCAGGACGAGGAAATACGAGAGAAAACGGGCCACCTTCATCGAGGTGACGGTGACCGACGTGCTGAGGCGATCGTCGGCGACGTGAAAGCAGTACCAGCCGATGAAGAACCCCAGACCCGGTATGAGGAGAAGGGCGAGCCAGCCCAGAATGAGCACTGGCACGTGCGAGGTGGGACGAGTGCTGGTGATCATGTCGTTTTCCATGCCGAGGATACTAGCCGGGACGACATGCCAGATGGTCGCAGGAGGCACCGAACTACTCGAGCAGTCGCCCTTCGATCTCTGGCTCGACGAAACTCTCGAAACGTTCCGCGAGATAATCAGGCACCGCCTCCACGGACTGACGACTGATCTGCTGGCCACCCTGGCTGTCGAGCTCGATCACGTAGTTCACGCGCTGATCCGGGTCGGTTGATTTGAAATCCAGTCGCTGATGGGAACCACGACTCTCGCGACGTTCCCGGGCCCCGCGCAGCGTCGCTTCGGCGCTGTCGATCGCGCCCATCAGATCGAGAGCCAGGGTCAGATCCCCGAAGCCTTCCGCGCTGGGCCTGACGTCCACGTCCTTGGCCGCCTCGCGCAGCTCGGCGATCTTGACCAATCCTTCGTCGATCGAAGGCCCGTTGCGAACCACACCGCAATGCTGCCACATGATGTTTCGTACGGCACGCTGCATGGGGCGCGCCAGCTCCTCACCATTGCTGGTGAGCTCATCCAGTTCATCGTCCGCCTCGTTGATGACCACACGGCTTCGGCGCTGGAGATCCAACTCGCTGGAATGAATCGCCGCACTCTCGCCGGCGCGTCGACCGAAGACGAGAATCTCCGCGAGCGAATTCCCACCAAGTCGGTTCGCGCCATGAACCCCGGAGGTGCACTCGCCGGCGGCGAAAAGACCGCGCACACGGGTCGCATGCGTGTCGGGCTCGACCATGACGCCGCCCATGCTGTAGTGCGCCGTGGGAGCGACCTCCATCGGGTGCTTCGAGATGTCGAGCATCTGGGATTCCATGAACTGGCGGTACATGCGCGGCAGCTTCTCGAGGATGTACTCCTTGTCGCGATGACTGATGTCGAGATAGACGCCGTTGTTCTCGGTGCCGCGGCCCTCGAGTATCTCGGTGTAGTTCGCGAGCGCGACCCGGTCGCGGGTTGAGAGCTCCATCCGATCCGGGTCGTAACGGGCCATGTACCGTTCACCGTCGGTGTTCCGAAGATGCCCACCTTCGCCCCTGACCGCCTCGGTCACGAGAGTGCCCGCAAGCTCCTCCGGGAAGACCATCCCGGTGGGATGGAATTGGACGAGCTCCATGTCCGAAAGCTGGCAACCGGCCTGCAGAGCGAGTCTCATGGAATCACCGGTATTTTCGTCGCGCCGGGACGAGCTGATGCGCCAGATCCTGGTGTGTCCACCGGCGGCGAGGACCACGGAGTCGGCGAGAAAAGCGGTTCGCTGTCCGGAGACGACGTCAAAGGCCATCGCACCGAAGCATTCACGCTGCCCCCCGGTGGTGTCAACCAGCAGACGGGAGACGTACTGCATGTCGAGAATCGGGATGTCGAGCTGTTCGACGCGCTCGGTCAGGGTGTTGAGGATCGCGCGCCCGGTGTAGTCGCCCGCGTAACAGGTTCGACGGTAGGTATGCGCACCGAAGAAACGCTGATCGAGCTTGCCGTCCTTGGTGCGGGCGAATGGCGTGCCCCACTCCTCCAGTTCACGGATGCGCGCCGGTGCCTCCTGAACGAGAAGCTCGACAGTTCGCGGGTCGGCGAGATGATAGCCCTCCTCATAGGTGTCGACGAAGTGCTGTTCCCAGGTGTCCTCCGGGTCGACGGTTCCAAGCGCGGCGTTGATCCCGCCTGCAGCGAGGGCGGTGTGCGCGTCTTTGCGGAGACGCTTTCCAAGAATGACTACTTCGGCACCTGCTTCGTGCGCGGAGATGGCCGCACTGAGCCCTGCTCCGCCGGATCCGATGATCAGGACGTTTGATACGTTCGTTCGATGTCTGTGCATGATTCTTTCAATCGATACTGGCAAAAATGATCACGATGAACAGTTGTAGGCATGTCGACTAGTTGGAATCAAATTGAACAATGAACATGAAAGAAATCAGAGGGAATACGATTCCCCCGGCATCCAGAACCTCGCGTTGCGCACCAACGACGAAGATGTCTCCTGCAGCTCTTCAGCAAGCCGTTGCAGGACCGCCCCACCCTCTTCTTCGAGATCATCTCCCGCCAGGGAAGTCAGAGCTTCGGCAAGGGGAACTTCAAGGCCCTCTTCGAAGCCCTCGAACTCGAACAGGAACGTCGCGGCAACCTGTAAGCCGAAGGCAGTGGCCCCTTCGAGTAGGACTGCTCCCATGGAAGACCTCGAGTTCATCGACATAATCATTTTCGGGTTCTGCTGTTTCATCCTCGGGGCAGGCGCCGTGGTGTGGTACTACGACCGTTACCCTCCCAAGTAATCCGTTCCGAGGGGTGGCTCGAAAAGTGGTAGGCCCAAAGCGTCGCGGGCCGAAGCCACGCTAGCTCCCCCCGAAGGGACTGAACCTGAGAGTTAGTGAGTGGTTGAGTTGTCGACCATGACGGCGTCCCTAGGAGAACTGTCGAGGGAAAGCCTCGGGCGACCCAAAGCTCAGTGTGTCGACTACCGTGGTGTCGTCTAAGAACACCTAACCAAGGAGATCGACATGATCAGTACTGAAGACCGTCTTGAACTGGTAGAGAAATCACTCGCGAAACAGAAGAGAGCGACGTTGATCCTGGGGTGCTTCCTTGTGGCGGCGATTAGCTGGGGTGGAGCAGTCGAAGCGAAGCGAGCGGAGTCGATGGCAATCGAAAGCTGGCCGTCCTTTGACAAATTAAAGGGCGAAGTAGGAATCACACAAGGAAAAGACCTTCTTGGCAATAAAGAGCCCATTGTCGTGCGGATTGTTGATCAAAGGGGAAGAGACATCGAATTCAAGTGAGCCCCTTGTGATAACTAACCTTTAACAGGATCAAGTGAGGCTGTCTGGTGGTGTGCGTCACGTCATGATCACGAATCAGGTTCGACAACGTCGACCGTGCCGTAGGTCCACTGCCTGTAGGCCTTGCCGGTCCCGGGGTCGTAGGTGAAATGCTGAACCTTTGGAATAAAGAGATAGACCGCGATGCCGATCACGCCAAGGGCAATGAGGAGCAGAAACAAGAGTGCGCCGTCCTCGAACTTGGTCAGAGGCTTTGACGGCTCATCCATTCCGGTGGCAGAGTAATCGTGGTCCCGCATGCTGGTCTCCATTCTCCTCGTCATGGTACGTAAAATCGAAATCAATCGACGGAATCACGGCCCACCTGCTGATGTGAGGTTCATCGCTCGATTTTCCGGATCGATCATGTCCAGGCCCGGCGCCAGGGATTTGACCCATTGGGTCCGCCGCATCTCTCACGAGCCGAAGATCTTCCGTCTCGCACGACGGAAGAGACGGAAGATCTTCTCGGCAGGCATGAGCACGCTGCCCTTGAGCTTTTCATCCGGACGTGCCTTGAAGATCGTCGAGTGTGCCTTGCCGTCCCACCAATCCGGCTCATCCTTGGTGTAGTAATAGCCCGCGAACGATCGGCGTGACGTCGATTCCGGACAACGCACCGCGGTGACACCGTGGTAGCTGATCTCATTGGTCTCGAAGACTACGCAGCGGTTGAAGATCGGCGTGAATGAATGGACGCAATTCCTGACCTCCTGGTCCCAGAGCTCGATGTTCCCGCCCCAGTCGTCGCGCCAATCCTTGTTGAAGTAGATGAGAATGTTCATCCTTCGAAACAGCTTTCGATCCTTGACGTAGTTGAAGTCGACGTGGACGTCGAGGTGACCACGCGGCCCCGTCTGATGAATGCCGCCTCCGATCAGTTCCGGATCGGACATGATGTTCGGAATGTCGAAGACATCGGAGAGCAGATTGCAGAAATAGTCAGACTGGAGCATTTCATGAAGCTTCAGCAGCGGTGGCGCGAAACAACTTGAATCCATGACTTGATACTTGTTCTGCTCGTTGACGGTGGCCGCGGTCTGCTTGCCGAGCGACTTGGCCTCATCGAACGAGGGAAAGCACTCGTGCACCTGGTCCGCGAAAGACGTCTCGAGAAAGTTCTCGATCATGAAATTCTTGACCGGATGCGATGCATCGACCTGAGCCTTGAGAAGAGTCCGATCAATCGGATTGATGCCTTCGAGGGGCCAGAGGGAATTCGTTGATGCTGAGTCCATGACAAGTCATCCAGATATCGTTGTGTGCAATCACGTCGAAACGAGCCCGCGCTCATTTCATAAAGTACCCGCGGATACACTCTTCTCGACAAAAACCATTGAATCGAACCAACCCCACCGAAGACCCACACTGACAATCGACCACCAACCGCGATAAGCGAAAAAAGAAGGGGTTACCGGATGTCTTCAAAAGCATCAATCTCCGTGCTTCGAGAGTGCGCTCAGGTGATCGGGCCTGGCAGGAATGGAGTGGCCACCCCGAATCGACGCAGGATTAAATCGAAAGGCGCTTGAAGATTCTCTCAGGTATCAGGCGGATCAACAGCATGATCATGAGCCAGAATCCTGGCAGATGAACCACGTCTCGGCGCCGCTTCTGCGCGGATCTGATCCCCTTGGCGATGACCGACGGCGTCGCCCACAGCGGCCCCTTGGAGAAATCCGCGGTCATGGGCGTGTCCACGAAACCAGGCTTGATCGTGAGAACATGCACTCCGCTGCCATGCAGTCGGTTTCGCAGACCACCGAGGAACAGCCCCACCGCCCCCTTCGCGGCACCGTAGACATAGTTGCTCGCACGGCCACGATCTCCGGCGACGGAGGTGATCACCCCGATCGAACCCGCACCACGTGGCTCGAGCATGTTCGCAAGCACCGTCACCAGAGACAGGGTGCTGGTGCAGTTGGTCGAAAACTCATCGCGCATCGACTGCGCGGATCGCTCGCAGAGTTCCTGATCGGGAAGCGTCCCATGCGCGATCAGTGCGAAGTCGATCCCACCAAGAGACTCATCGGCCGCGGCGAGGACCTCTTCGTGACGAGCGAAGTCGTTTGCATCCATGACGAAGGAAGAGACCGATTCCGCACCCCGCTGCCGGAGGTCCTGTGCGACGGCTTCCAGATGCGATTCGTTTCGAGCGATCAGTGCCAGACGGTCGCCGTCTTCGGCATGAAGGCGAGCGGTCGCTTCCGCGATCGCCGAAGTCGCGCCGATGATGAGGATCTTCTTCATGAGAGGTCTTTCGTGACGCGACGCCAGAAGGATGAGTTGAAAGCCGGATCCCGAAGACGTTCGAGCTCCCGCCACTGGGGATAATACGATTGAAAACTTTCAGGACTCATGCGAGCGTCCTTGGCACAGTAGACCACGCCGCCGGAGGACCGGGTGATGCGATCGAGATCCTCGAGCAGCTCCAGCGTAGGCGCACCATGGTTCGAGAAATCGAGCGCGAGGGTCACGCCCGGTCGTGAAAAGGAGAGGATGCCCGCCGGCTTCTGCGAACCCATTCGCTTGAGCACGGCGAGAAAGGAACCCGCCCGACTACGCCTGATCCGTTTCAACATGTCTCCGATCGCATCCTCGGCGGCACCATGCGGGATGACACACTGATACTGATGAAACCCTCTGCGGCCGTAGATCCGATTCCAGTTCTCAACCCCGTCCAGGGGAAAGAAGAACGGCCGATGATGGATCAGGGAAGAACCTGCCGACAACGCGTTCTTCTGGAAATAGACTTCGTTGAACGCTCGAATCATGGGAGCGTTCACCAGAGTGAACGGAGGCGTGAGCGGAACGGACCGAAGCAACCCGGCACGTGGCGCCTTCAGAGAAGAGCCGGAAGCGTGATTCCCGCACATCATGATTCCGCGACCGAGTGAACGACCTTTCGAGAGACAATCGATCCAGGCCACGGTGTGCTCGAATCTGTTCTCGAGCTCCTCGGTCATTTCGAAGAACTGAGACAGGTTGCGAAAGACATGCTTCTCCTGCTCGATGTGAGCACCGGGCACGTGCTTGAGCCTGAAACGGATCCGGGTGATGAGACCGGTCAGCCCGAGCCCACCGATGGTGCCACGGAACAGTTCAGGATTTTCGGACTCCGAACAGGTGAGTCGGGAACCATCCGACCTGAGCAACTCGAAGGAGAGGACATGCGATCCGAAGGAACCTGCCAGATGATGGTTCTTTCCGTGGATGTCGTTCGCCACGGCGCCACCAATGGTGACGAACTGCGTGCCGGGAACCACCGGTGAGAACCAGCCATGAGGAACCGTGATCTCGAGCAGTTCCTTGATGAGAAGACCGGGCTCGCATTCGAACGCACCCGTCGCCGGATCGAAGTCGATGACCCGATCCATCCCACGCGTGCTCATGAGTGTCGCACCGTCGTTCAGGCAGGAGTCCCCGTAACTCCGGCCGTTTCCGTGACAGAGACAGCTCGAATCGGACAGTGCTTCCTCAGGCAGGCGGTCATCTCGCCAGGCGAGCCGAAGCTCCCGGCGGCTCCGCCCCTCCTGAAGCCCGCCCCATGAACCGTAGCGCGGCTCTTCAGTCATGTCGCGAACCTCGGCTGCGGAGGTGCTGCATGCTGAATTCCGGCACTTCCGACGAAGCGGCGGTCCACGATTCAAGAGGCGGTGTCATACGTTGACTGGTCATGTCTCGATCCAGGAACCGGTTGCGGTGAAAACCACACCGGGTACTCATCAATCGGCACATTCAGCGTGAGGACTTTGACCCGAATGAGCCGGGAATGAAGCCCCTTGGAACCAGACCCACGGAACGCCTCCCAAGGCTGAGGAGGGCGGAACGCCGGTGACGGATGATGACCCGACCAAGGAGGGGCGACGTCCGAACCACGACGAACTCGGGACACATGAACGGCGAAACTCGAAGAACGCATGAAAAGAGTATTCTGCACTCAAGACCGGAGTGACATGGATGCAAGACACGACACCGAAGAACGTACCCGCCGCCTACGACCTCTTCGTCGCCGCGCTGGCGACCGCAGCCATCATTCTGATGACGTTTCGACTGATGCTCGAGGACACGAATGAGAAGGCGATTCTGCTCGACAAGATCGATTATGGAATCTGCGCGCTCTTCTTCATGGATTTCATTCGCTCTCTGGTCCGGGAGAAGAGGACATGGCGCTACCTCTGCACCTGGGGATGGCTGGATCTGCTTTCCTCGATTCCGGTCATCCCGGGGTTCAGATACCTGAGGCTCGCCCGGATCCTTCGCCTCCTTCGGATCATCCGGTCACTGAAGATGCTCTTCTACGTCTACAAGCGTGATCGCTCGGCAGCGATCTTCTCGGGACTCATCTTCACCGGCATTCTCCTCTTCTCCCTCATCTGCATGGGCGTCCTCCACTACGAGGAGCATGCACCCGGCGCCACGATCAAGAGTGCCGATGACGTTCTCTGGTGGGCGATCGTCACCTGCTCGACCGTGGGGTACGGCGACGAATACCCGGTCACCGAACAAGGACGGTCGCTCGCAGCAGTCCTCATGGTGGTGGGCATCGGATCATTCGCGACGGCAACCACCGCGCTTGGAGTCTTCTTCAAGCGGATACAACCCATTCAGGGCGAACAGCCCAACGAGGACTTCGCTGGCAGCACGCTGGAATCGATCGAATCACGGCTGGCCCGAATCGAATCGATGCTCTCGGAACGGAGAGACGATCATCCCTGACGGGATTTTGATTCCGACTTCCGCCAGCAGCCGGCTATCATTCAAGACCCCACAGCCACGAACACCTCTGGAACGACACGAATGAAATATCGCACGGCCCCTCTGACCATTCTTCTCGGCGTCCTTCTTCCATTCATTCTTGCGACGTCGACACCTGCCTCCCAGGACGCACCTCGCTCGAAGGGGATGGCGTGCTTCTTCGTCGGACACAGCTTCTTCTGCCCGGTGGCACTGAGCTTCGATCGCATCGCCAAGAAGAGCGATTTTCCGGATCACGACATGAAGCTCGTCTTTCGGGGTGGCCAGGCCGGGACCGCGGGAGCGCTCTGGTCGTCGACGAAGGCTCGCAAGCAGATCGAAGCCGTGCTCGCCACCGGCGAGGTGGAACTCTTCGGGCTGACACCCGGACCCTCGGACAACGAGAAGACCTTCAAACTGTGGTTCGATCTGGCACTCGAACACAATCCCGACACCCGGTTCTTCATCGGAACCCCCTGGGCGAGAAATGGCGCTGGAATGGAGACCCCGGCGCTCGACGGACTGGTCACCTTGTACGCGAACAAGTGCGCGGAGGTCGTCGAGAAACTTCGCGACATGTACCCGGAGAATCGAATCGACTTCCTTGGATACGGGAAGATGGCCCCGATCATGAAGAAACGATTCGAAGCCGAGGAACTTCCCCACATCACCACCATGGTCGGCAAGGGAGACGTCGCCCTGTTCATGGACGAACGACCCGGTCATGCCGGACCGATGCTTCTTGATCTCTGCGCGGCCACATGGCTCAACGAACTCTACGGTGCGAACATCGACTCGCTGGAGCTGCCCAGACATGAAGTCGATGTCGCCGTCATGGTGGACGAAGTGATGGCCTTCAACGCCCCCTTCCGCGCCAAAGACGACGAACTCGATGAAGAAAAGATGAAGGATTCCGAGAACGCACCGAAGAAATGAACCTGCGATTCCGGCTCCCTGGCGGGGATGCTCCGAGCACGAATTGAACGATATGACCCCGTCCGCCAGTTTTTTTCAGGCATGAACAGCGCGCGAGTGGTTCTGAAAAGCGAAAAACAGACTTTTCGAAGTTGAGACGAAAAAGATCGCACCGGCTGTGATTCTAGTTCTCAACCTCGGGGAACCGCTCCCAACCCCGGTTCGTATGGTGGTTCGCAAGAGAAGTAGAGATGGGGCTCTCTAAGGAAATCAAAATGAAAATGGAATCGAAACGATCACTGTCGTGGGCCGTCGTTGTCGCCGTACCCGCGCTGTGTTCAGGCCTTGCGCATGGGCAGCATTCAATCAACTACCAGAAGACATCTGAATGGCCGGGCGGATACAACGCCGACATCATCCTGACGGCGGATCCGGGGGGATCCACCTTGAACAGCTGGACCCTGTCCTGGATGGGCACGCCGGAGATCGAACACTTCTGGAACTGCACGCACTCGCAGCAGGGAAACAGGAACTTCTTCGACAACGTCAACTACAACGAAACGATCCAACCGGGCGCTTCGGTCACGCTCGGATTCACCGGGATAGGATCCTGGCCCCCGGCACCGATGGACGTACGGCTCAACGACGAATCCATCATGGTGATGATCGAGGGCGAGATCCTTGATCACGGCGATCACGGATCCCATTGCATGGGCGACGTGGACGCGAACGGCAAAGTCGACGGCAAGGACATCACGATGATCCTCTCTGCCTGGAACACCGCGGACGAAACCGCCGACCTGGACGGTTCGAATCTCGTCGATGGCGCGGACCTGACTCTGGCCCTGAGCATGTGGGGCGACTGCCCGAGCGACGATGGCCATGGGGACGGTGACGACGATCACGGTGACGGTGATGACGATCACGGCGACGGAGACGACCACGGCGGCGGTGATGATGACGGACACGACGGCGGTGACGGCCACGACGACCCCTGCATGGGCGAGTTCATCACGATCACATGCTGGGGTGATTTTCACGGCTCCAACCACAACTCGCACGATGACGAACTGGTCGGCGGCCGGACCGCGATCACCACCGAAGCGATGATCGCCTACAACAACCTGCGTGCGTTCTTCGGGCTTTCCTCACTCATCATGGAGGAAGTCGGACAGTGGGCGTTCGATGAGGCGTTGACCAACAACAGCCAGGCCTGGGGCAACGACCTCAAGGGCGTGGGACTCTGGTATGCCATGCAGGGCGCCAAGGTCGGTTGGATCACGGACGATGCCTACGACCCGCAGATCCTCGCCGACATCCAGCGCACCGCACGTCTCGTCGAGGACGAGACCGAGATGACCGCTCTGGTCATGGACATGGTGCGTGAATTCGGCCGAGAAGGATACGCCGACTACCTCGAGCAGAACGAGATGGTCGAAACCTTCATCAACACCCTCAAGATGGAACCGCACTACGGCGGCTGGATGCATGGCAGAACCCATGGATTCCGCTCGATCGAAGGCGTGGCCATCAACCATGACATCAACCACCTGACTGTCCTCAGCTGGGATCAGATGGATCCCTTCATGAACGACACGTTCGACTGGCCGCAGTGGCCCGCTCTGGACGTCTCGGATTCGGGAGTCATCGAGTACTTCCAGAGCATGGTCGTTCTGGGAGATCCGGTCGGCGACAACCTGTAAGGGACGGACCTTCATAGGAACCGGAGACGAAGGCCCTGCGCGAAGCGCAGGGCCTTCTCAATGAAACAGAAGTCACGTGAAACCAGCTGATGAAACGGAAGCGAAATCGCACCTGCTGATAGAAACTCCAATCAGTCGACCAATGGATTGAAAAGCGAGGATTCGTCGCTCATTTGGCCCAAAGTGCGACCGATGACGTGGATTCCGGTGTCTTTCGAGATACCCTGAAGAAACATGGCACACCGAAAGATGAGAACCACGACATGACGCACCCGTTCGCATTGACAGCAGCACTTCTCATCGGGTCGTCTCTGACGACGGCGGTCGATGCCCAGAATCTGGGTTTCGAACACGACGGGCTGAGCCGACAGTATCGAATCCACATCCCACCGCAGGTGTCGCCATCCATGCCGTTGGTCCTCGTGCTCCACGGATATGGCGGCAACAACAACGACATGCTCAACAACTACGGCTGGACCCAGCTTGCCAACGAGGAAGGCTTCGTGGTCGCCTTCCCAAACGGCACGAGAGATCAGAACAACCAACGCTTCTGGGATGTCGGTTACGACTTCCACCAGGGCATCGATATCGACGATGACGGATTCCTGAGGGAGCTCGCACTGCACCTGCAGAATGAACACGACCTCGATCCCGACCGGACCTTCGTCACCGGATTCTCCAATGGCGCCGAAATGTGCTTCCAACTCGCCTGCCGTGAATCGGAGACATTCATGGCGACGGCACCGATCATCGGAATGATGTTGGACACGCTGTTCACGAATTGCTCACCGACAGTGGTCCGTCCGATGCTCTCCATGAATGGAACCGCCGACAGTGTGACATGGTTCGGTGGCGACATGACCAATGCCGGCGGCTGGGGAGCCTATCGACCCATTCCGGAAACGATGGAGTTCTGGGCCGAACTGATGGAATCCAACAGCATCACCAGCACCCAGCTCCCGGACTTCGACCCTTCGGACGGCAGCACGGTCCGACTCGACGTCTACAACTCCTTTTTCAACACCCTGGAGCTGAACTACTACCTGATTCAGGGTGGTGGCCATGACTGGCCGGGACGCTCGGGAAACATGGACATCGACGCGACCTACGAGATCTGGCAGTTCTTCTCCGGGATCAACGCTCCGGTCCCCAATCCAGCCGACGTCACCAACGATGGCATCGTCGACGGCAGCGACCTCACACTGGTCTTGGCCTACTGGGGTTCGAATGACGAAGACACGGACATCAATTCCGATGGAATCGTGGATGCGGCAGACATCACATTCATTCTGGCATCGTGGTCGAACTGAAAGAGCGGTCGATCCGTCGAAACGCCGAGATCATTCCTGACAATGAAACACCGGAGCTGCTTCACGAGCAGTTCCGGTGTTTCACATGTTCTTTCACGGGATCGAAGCGACGCTCAACTGGTCCAGGCGGAAAGCACGATCGTGATGTCCGCACCACTGACGGTGCCGTCCTCGTTGAGATCGGCCCCGGCGTTATTCGTGCCCCAGAACGCGAGCACCTGAGCCAGATCCTGACCGTTGACGAAACCGTCACCGTTGATGTCTCCGAGGATCGAATCATCGACGCAGTCGAGCACGGTCTCGAGGGCGTGCTGAGAGACGAAATCCCAGATCGCGTCGGCCGCGAAGCCGGGAACATCGTGTCCACCACCCTGGCGACGGAAATGCTGATAAGCAGCTTCACAGTTCTCCCCGGCAGCCCAGGTGTATCGAGTGACGCCACTACCGAGGTTGACCTCCTCGGGAGGCGTCTCAGCCCCGTTCTTGGCGACCCAGTACACCCACTGCGCCTGGGCGGATGGGACCCACCCACCGTTGTACGGCGCGTAGAAATCCTCGGTACCGAGAATGTGGCAGACACCGATCGGTGCGGCCGAATCACAGGCATCGAACGTCCAGGGATAGCAGCTGGCCGCCACGGGGGCGATCGCGGCGATCTCATCGCTCTTGACACAGGCCAGATCCCAGACGTAGCTGGCACCCATGGAATATCCACCAGCGTAGATACGCGTACGGTCCGCGTTGTAGGTCTTGGCGAGGTCGTCGATCACCGCGCTCGTGTAGGCGAGATCGATGTCGTAGTTTCCATTCTCGTAGCCGCCGGGTTCTTCGTATCCCCAGCAATTGCAGCCTTCAAGAACATCCGGGTAGGCCTGGGCATAGACCGCGATGAATCGCTGCGAGTTCGCCAGAGAACGAAAGTCGATTTCGAAGTTCAGCGCCTCGCTGGCGGTTCCGCCTCCTCCATGGTGCCACATCATCACAGGCATGTTCTCGGAGGTGTCGAAGTTCGTGGGCAGATAGATCAGATACTGACGGTTCAATCCGTCCACGTTGATCGTTCGCGTGAACTGTTGCTGGGAGAAGGCCTGCCCGGCACTGCACAGAACCGTTGCAAGAAGAACAGAAGCCTGGATCGAATGTCTCATGTCATCTCTTTTCCGACCGATCAAGCATGCCTGGATCTGGTCATCTATCGCCTGTGAAGGAGGGTGGGGGTACGATTTCAATCATTATTTCATTCCAGAGTCCGGGCGTCCATTAAAATTCATCGACAGAACGACCATTTTCGCCTTCTGAGACACCGATAAGGACGGACAATCCCCGTCTGACCGCTCTGGAGAACATGATGACCATGCGAAAACTACTCATTTCGACGACGGCCATGCTGTGGATGGCGGGGCCAATGGCTGAATCCGGAGCGTCCACCCCCATAGACAATCCAAAGTACGACCTGCAAACCACCAAGGGCCCGGACGCGAATGCCGGAGGCTGGATGATCAACCTCGGAATCACCGGCATACGAGTTCGATTGGAAGACCACGCACCGAAGGTGCTGACGGTCGGACATGTCTTTCCCGACTCCCCCGCTTCCGGGCGGATTCAAGTCGGCGATGTGATCGTGGGAGCAGGATCTCGCAAAGAATTCTCGACCGCGCACAAGTTCGGCTACGGAATGGACAAGTTCGGATACGAAGGTCCGTTGATGGAATTCGCCGCCGCCCTTGAAACATGTCAGGGAACCGATGGCTCGGGCCGCATGCGAATCGACTTCATGCGGGACGGGGAGATGGGACACGTGGTGCTCGAGATCGGCAAGGCGTACGGAAGCTTCTCCGAGAGCTATCCGTTCGACTGTGACAAGACCGACAGGATTCTCGAGGAACTGCTGCCCTACATCGCGAGTCGTCAACTTGAGAACGGCACGTGGGGTGATCGACAGCACATCAACGCGTTCGCAGCACTTGCCCTGCTGGCAAGTGGAGACGAGCGCTACCGCGAACACACCCGCATGGCCGCGCGGGCGTTCGCCGCCAGGACCTCCGAGGTGATCGACTACACGAACTACGACTGCTGGACGCACTCCCTCTACGGGATCTACCTCGGGGAGTACTATCTCGCCACACGTGAAACATGGGTCCTGCCGGAGCTCGAGGAGATCAATCGATGGCTGCCGAAGGCACAGATGGGAAACGGAGGCTGGGGACACCGACCTGCTGAACGCCCGGGCGGCAACGGCTACGGAGCGATCAACATTCTCGCGATGCAGTGCAAGATGACCTGGGCGTTGATCGGCCGATGCGGACTGCCCGTCGACGAGGACGGATTCAAATCTGCACACGAGTTCGCGAAGCGCGGGACGAACGACATCGGATATGTCTGGTACGCCGACAGTCTGGGCGGAGATGGCTATGCGGACATGGGACGGACCGGAGCGGCTTCTCTGGCGCACGCCCTGGCATCGGATCGACAGGGCTACTCGAAATACGCGCTTCGATCGGCACGGTGCATCGGCAAGCACCCGGACACCTTCTCCGACACCCACGGCTCCCCGATCCTCGGCATGGGATGGACGGCACTGGGGGCCGCCGTCGACCCGGAATCATACAGACGGACGATGGATGCCAACCGATGGTGGTTCACCCTCGCGCAGTGCCCCGACGGGACCTTCTACTACCAGCCGAATCGGGACAACAATCCACAGGATTTCGAGGCCGCCCCGAGACTCTCCGCCACCGCAGCGACCGCGCTGATCCTCTGCATGAAGGACCGCAGGCTGGCGATGATGAAGCTCGACGCTGGATCGTCAAGTTCAGCCTCGGTACAGTGAGCACCGACCGTTGCACCCCACCAACAGAAACATCACGACGAGAAAAAACATGCCCAGACACCTCCTGACGATCTGCGTCCTTCTCAGCACCTGCGCCCTCGGCATCACCACGCCGGCCTCCGCCGAAGACCTCAATCCCGGAATGGCCGATGCGATCACCGAAGTGCAGGAGAGACTGATCGAGGACGAACTGACGGGAAGCAACATCGTGCTCGTGTGGCGGGACGGCGAGGAGATCCACCGCTCGATTCGAAATTCAACCAGAGCGGGCGATCGGGACATCACCGACGAGACGCTCTTTCCGATCTGGTCGATGTCGAAGCCGATCACCATCGTCGCGATGCTGACCCTGCATGAACAGGGACTCTTCAAGTGGGACGATCCGGTCTCGAAATACATCCCCTGCTTCGCCGAACTGATGGTACGGGACGGCGACACCCTTCGACCCGCGAAGACGCCTCTGCGAATCATCGATCTGATGACCCACCGCTCCGGTTTCGGATACTTCACATGGGACGGCCTGCCCCCACTCTCCAACGAACCCCACACCCTGCAGACACGCCATGAGAATCTCCAGACGTTCTGTGAAGTCGCGGCGAAGTATCCGCTCGAATTCGATCCGGGAACCCAGTACCTCTACGGAATCAACCAGGCGATCCTCGGACGGCTGGTCGAGGTGCTCTCAGGCAAGTCGTTTTCCGAGTACCTCGAGACCGCACTGTTCGAACCACTGGGCATGACGGAGACGAGTTTCGTTCTCGACGAGGAACGAAGAGCGCGTTTTCAACCACTCTGGATCAACGCCGGCAACCTCAAGGGCTACACGCACCTGCTGGATGAGATGAACTACGACCCTGACAGCAAGGCGCACTTCGGCGGAGAGGGCCTGGTCTCATGCCCCGCCGACTATGCGAGATTCTGCGAGATGCTGGCCAACGACGGCGTCTTCCGCGGCAAACGAATCATCTCCCAGGACAGCATCGATGCGATGACGACGCCTCACAGCAAGGACATCTTCCCCGAGATGATGCGTGGCATGGACATGGGCTTCAGCGTGTTCATTCTGAAGGATCCGGCAGCCGAAGGCTCCATGGCGCCGTCGACGACCTACGGCTGGTCGGGTTATCACAACACCCATTTCTGGATCGACCCGACCAACGATGTCTTCGCCGTCTTCATGACGCGGGCACGCGAATTCAATGCCGAGATCCCGGCACAACTCCGAAAAGCCGTCTATGGACCCAGTGAAAGGTGATTCGACGCAGACGATCTTCACTGGGATCGTGAATTGAAAAAAGAGAACGACGGCTTTGCTGATACCATCGACCCCTCCGACGTGAATGGAGTACGGATGACCTGCAAGCACCATGTTCTCTTCGTGACAATGACGGCCCTTGCACTCGTCGCCATGGCCCATCCAGTCCTGGCACAAGCGGAATGCGGGGATGGCTATTGCGACTACCCGGCCGAGGATGAGTTCATCTGCCCGGTCGACTGCGGCTACTGCGGCGACGGATACTGCGCCGGCGACGAGGACGGCGAGAACTGTTACGTCGACTGCGGCTTCTGCGGTGACGGATACTGCGCGTGGGACGACGAAGGGGAATCGTGCTACCAGGATTGCGGATCGCCCTGCGGGGACGGGATCTGCTGGTTCAATGAGGATGTCGACTCCTGCCCGGAGGACTGCGGCACCTGTGGCGATGGTGTGTGTTCCACGAATGAAAACTCCTTCGACTGCCCCTCCGACTGCGGCGTGTGCGGAGACGGGATCTGCGAATCCGGTGAGGAGTCCTCATGCTTCACCGACTGCGGCCTTCCATGCTGGGGAGTCGACACGAGTTGCGGACCACCCACGTCCTTCACCGGCTTCGACCTGAATCCGATTCTGAGGGATTCCCCATGGGGCGCGTACATGGTGATCGAGGTCTATGCCACGTTCGAACAGGCAACCGGATCGGCCATCCCCACGGTGCTCGGGCTTGAGAATGCAAGGATCGCGACCGCGGATGGTGCCGGATTTCACCATGACGACGTCGGAGGTGATCAGCAATGGGACCCATTCTGGACGCTTCCCATACCGGGCCTGTCTGATCCTCAGTATGACAGCTTCGTTTCGATCGGCCCCGCCATCGGAGCACAGAGCATGATCGAACTCGATGACGTGTTCATGAAGGGAAACAACGGCCAGGGCCCCTTCATTCTGGAGGGTTCCGGGTGGTCGAATTCAGGCAGCGGCGTCGAAGCGACACCGTACTGGGAGGTGCCATGGGGCGACCCACTCGCAG
>CABYSN010000002.1 GCA_902521645.1 Planctomycetota bacterium | reverse complement strand
CCCGCACCCGAAAAGGCGCCGGATCCCAGCGAACCCAAACCTACCGCGCCCGATCCGAAACCAGGTCCGAAGGAAGGCCCAGGAGACGGCGAAGACGACCCGGGTGACGCGACCACGCCGGCGGACAGGGAATCCGATGCGACCAGTGTCATCGAGGTCCCTCGGGAACTCTGGACGCGGGGCCGCCCACTCGCGGCACAGGGTGTCGAATTGCAGACGCGACGTCCGGTCCTGGACACCCTCACTCAGTTGAGTGCCCGCTTCGGAAACCCTCTGGTCGAGATCTGCTTCGCCAGCAACGGACGCCCCACCAAAGCGAAGATCCTTGAATCAAGCGGTGACAACCGACTGGACGAGCCCATTCTGGATTCGCTCTATCGATGGCGTGCCAAGGGCAAGAAGCTGGATGAACTCAAGGGCGAAGCGACCTTCGACGTCAAGTTGAGAATCCTGCTTCGATGACACGGGAGAGGCGTCCCCTGCGGAAGATCAAGAACATGATTCGACGTCAAGGCTCGCCGTCGCAAGGCGTCTGAAGCCGCTCGCGCCAGGAATTCATGCGTGCATGATCCGTGAGATCGTAACTGAGCGGCGTGACGGTCACGGCACGTTCGAGAAGTGCTTCGACGTCTGACCCTTTCGCGGTGTGATCGAATTCGAGTCCGCTCCCACAGGCCCAGTAATAATTCCGACCGGCAGGGCTCGTTCGATGCTCGTAGGTGGATCCACCTGCCGCAGTGTTCATCTCCACCACGTGCACGGGAGGCATCGGCGCATCGGCGGATTCGGTACGCGGAATGTTGACGTTGATGACCGAATGAGGATCGATCGAATGAGACAGCACCCGATCGATGACTGCTCGACCGACCTGGGCCGCTCGATCGTAGAAGATCCGGTTTCGATCACCGATGTGAAGACTGACCGCGATCGCGGGAATGCCGAGAAATGCCGCTTCGATCGCAGCCGCGACCGTGCCGCTGTAGATCACGTTGATGCCGACGTTGGCCCCAGAATTCATCCCGCTGATGACGAGATCGGGGCGTGAATCGGGACCATGAATGCTCGCCCAGAGTGAGCGGAGTGCGACCTTCACGCAGTCGGCCGGACGCCCGTCAACGGCGTATCCATCGAATGAAGAGCTGACTTCGACCTTGTCCACGGTCAGTGGATCCTCGAAGGTGATCCCGTGACCGGTGGCGGACTGGACGGTCAGAGGTGCGATCGTGGTGATCTCTCCGAGTCCATCCAGTGCCTTGTGCATGGCGGCGATCCCGGGAGCATGTATTCCATCATCATTGGTCAGCAGAATGCGCATGATTCACCTTGGCTCGAGCACGTATTCACGTCCACCCCAACGTATGGGGCGTCTTCGAATCAGATCATAGGCCCCGGAAAGCATCATCATGCCCACCAGCACGCACCCGACGTGGTATCCGATGATTCCGATTCTGGCGGCGTGCGCTCTGGAATAGAAGCGATAGAGGACGGCGATCTGCATCAGGAACCCCAATGCGACCGAGACCATCGCCAGGACCATCCCGAAGACATCCCCTCGGGTCATCACCAGAAGCCCCACACCGAAAGTTGCAAGCTGAGTGACGGGCATGAACAGACCCACGCCGAATGAACGGACGCCCCAATGAATCAGGCGACGGGGGCGCCGACGTGCCACCTCGATGAAGATGCGTTTCCATCCGTCCTGCATGGAGGCCAGAGAGTCGTACATGGAGACCACCAGCATGTGATCTCCGTTCACCATGATGCCTCGACCACCAGTGGCCTTGACCAGTCTCGCGAAGGCGATGTCCTCCAGAAGATCTTCGGAGACGGCCTCATGCCCTCCGATCGTTTCATAGATCGAGCGCGTGAAGAGCATGAACTGACCGTTCGCGAAGGCCCGAGGATTCTCAGCGCGATTCACGACATCCGTGGGATGCATGCGGACCAGATTGAGCGAGGCGACGGGCTGGACGACGATCTCCTCCCAGCTGGACGTCGTCAATGTGCTGAGTGCGCTCAGAAGGTCGGCCTCTTCACGCAGCGACAAAGCGACCGCAGAATGGACCAGATCCGGATCGAAGAGGACATCGGCATCTGTGAACAGCAGGTAGTCCGAGGCATTCTCTATCGCGAGTCGGGCTCCGGCACGAGCTGCATTGCATTTCCCAGCCCAGTCCGGAGGACATTCAGTGATGGAATGCACGAGAAATCGATGGTCATCACCGATTGCCTCACGCAGCACCTCTTCGGTGCGATCGGTGCATCGGTCAAGCACGAAGATGAACTGCACATTGGGATGGGTCTGCGCGCGCATGCCCTTGACGGAGCGCGCGATCAACTCTTCTTCATTGTGAGCGGGGATGATCACCGAGACCTTTGGGCATTCATCCTCGGGGATGCCGAGCTGCCGACCCTCCGTCATCGAGATCGACATGCGCATCGCGCGATCCAGACGCCACCAGGCGACGGACCAGTAGGCCACGAAGCAGAAGCTGCCGATGACGAGAAGGACGAGGATGATCTGCATGGGATCCATGAATAGGCTGTATTCAAAGGGTACCAGATCACTGCAAAGAAACCGCCGTCGGACGAAAACGTCCGACGGCGGAGGATTCAATCGAATTCTCGATACTCAGGCCTTTCAGCCTCGTCGTCTGCGTGCCGCAAGACCACCGAGACCGAGCAGAGCGAGTGCACCGGGAGCGGGCACTGCAGTGACCACGAAGTTGAGATCCCAGACGTCCGTGCTGGGAGCGGTTTCCTGAGCCCAGAAACTGTACGTGCCGGCACCAAGAGAGCCGGTGAAGCCCTGACTGCCCCCACCGCTGCCCATGTCCTGAAGAATGTCGTTACCGACGTCGGTCACACCCGGAAGGGCGTAGCCGAGGAGGCTCGTGACATCGGGCGCATTCGGAGGAGTCGGGAAGACGGATCCTTCAGCGATACCGATGAAGCCGAGATTCGATTCCGGCGAGGTTTCGAATCCATCGAGAATGATCGCGGCAAGCTCGTAGCCCACATCGACCGTGAACGTGAAGTACTCAAGGTCCTGCTGACCGCCGTTGTCGCCGGAACCGACGGTCGTGAAGATCACGTGGTTGTTGACGCCCTTGGTGAAGAGCTGGGTCGGATTGAGGTAGTCACCGGAGAGATCTCCGTCGATTGCTTCGTCCCACATGAGGTCGGCCGAGGCCGAGGATGTGAAGACGGCGAGTGCCGAAAGTGAAAGCAGTGTCTTGATAGAAGTCATTTTTTCTCTTTGCAAACAAATGTTAGGGAAAGGCAAGGTCGAAGAATGGGCCGGTAGAGAGAGCTCAAGACGAGATCTGAAACGAGGATCTCATGTCAGCGAGACCTCTTGATCAGGATCTGCGGGAACACCGGCCATATCACGACCACAAAAAATGTTGTTACCGCCCGGCGGGGTAGAGATTTGAGAAAGCCGGACGGAAGACTCTAGAAAATATCATTTAGCGCTGGCCATCGCCAAGAAATAAAAAAAAATTCATCATGCTGCTCCACTAGACGATCGGTGATGCCTCGGGAATCGCGCTTCCCAGTGCCATGAGCCGGCCACCGAAAAAGAGGACAAGGGCCACTGACGGACGTATGATCAGGACCAAAGCCCATGTACGTCGCCCTCCTTGCCAACAGATACCTCACCAGCCGGATCATTCCATGGATCGCGGTCGCAGCGGTCGCCTTGTGCGTCGCGCTCGTGGTGATCGTGGTGAGCGTCATGAGCGGTTTCCTGGACATGCTCAGAACATCGGGCAAGACGATGATGGGTGACGTGGTCATCCGGTTCCCGATCAGTGGCATACCCCATTATGAGGATCTGCTCGAAGACCTCGAGGCGCTTCCCGAAGTCGCGGCAGCCACGCCGACCATCGACACCTTCGGCCTGATCGAGATGCCATACGGCACAGGCGATGGAAACAACATGGTCGAGACGGTTCAGGTCTGGGGGATCGACCCCGAAAGTTTCAACCGGGTCAGCGAGTATGAGGACATCCTCTGGTGGCGGACGCCATCGATGGAAGATGCGGAGTCACTGCCTTCGGACGACCTGCGCCTGGACCCCGGCAGGGACCGGACCGAAGCCGCGATGAGCCTGAAGGACCCGGCCACCGGTGCGCCAGGCATCGTGCTGGGCATGCACATCTCGGTGTTCAACGAACGTCGCGCCGATGGAACCTATGGTTTTCAGGCTGGCGACACGAACTACTGGATGCCCGGCAAGCAGGTCGAATTGACGCTTGTTCCGATCAAGGGCGGCAGGCTCTCGATCGAACCGGAATCAAGAGCGTTCAGCATCGTCAACGAGTTCCAATCCGGCGTCTTCGAGATCGACAAGAACAG
Organism: Planctomycetota bacterium; assembly: GCA_902521645.1. GTDB lineage: Bacteria > Planctomycetota > Phycisphaerae > Phycisphaerales > SM1A02 > UBA8087. The sequence continues at coordinate 47,934 of CABYSN010000002.1, read as the reverse complement.
AGTGCTCATCTCACTCCAGGATGCGCAGGAGATGCTTCGTCTGGGATCGGGGACGCTGTACGACCAAACCGGAAAACTGGACCCGGAAACCGGGATGCCACTCGTCCTCGGAGAAAGTCCGGCACGGGCGATCGCGATCTACGTGCGAGCCAATGAAGGCTTCACCCCGGATCAGCTGAGAATCGCGGCATCCGAGGCCTATGATCGATTCTGGTCCGACAACGTGGACCGCGAAGATCGCACCGTCAAGCCCCCATCCCCCTTCCGAGTCTCGGTGATGACATGGGAGCAGCAACTGGCCTCCATCATCGCGCCCGTTCAGAAGGAACGGGAATTGATGAGGATTCTGTTCTCCATCGTGTACATCGTCTGCGCCGGCCTTGTGCTCTCGATCTTCTGGTCGATCGTGTACGAGAAGACCAGGGACATCGGCATACTCAGAGCCATCGGAGCGTCGCGTCCCGGCATTCTGGGCATCTTCCTGATCTACGGACTCGTGATCGGCCTGCTCGGTTCGATCGTGGGCGTGGGTCTCGGATGGTTGGTGGTGACCAACATCAACGCCATCCATGACGCTCTGGGCGAACCGGCACCGATCTGGCTGACGATCACGACGTTCACGGTCGCGGCCGTGCTTGTCGTCTTCTCGATTCACGCCGCGATCAAGGGTTCGATCCTGCGCTGGCTCCTCGGGGTGATCGGATTCCTGATCATCGGAGTGGTCGGTGTCGGCCTGGCCCTGCATCAAGGATTTCTTCTGTGGGATCCGAGCGTCTACTACTTCAACGAGGTTCCAAGCAAGATGGACTGGTTCACCGCCTTCCTGACCATGGGCGGAGCCGTCCTCTTCAGTGTGATCGGAGCCGCGATCCCCGCGGCACGGGCCGCTGACACCGACCCCGTGAAAGCCCTGCGATACGAATGAACGATTCCGCCACGAACAACGAGACACCGATCCTCCAAGGCGACGACCTTCGGAAGACCTATCGCCTCGGTCGGGTCGAGGTTCCGGTCCTTCATGGTGCTTCGATCAGCGTCAAGGAAGGCGAATGGGTCGCGATTCTCGGTTCGAGCGGCTCGGGAAAGAGCACGCTTCTCCACATTCTGGCCGGTCTCGACAGGCCGGACCTCGACTCGGGTGACGTTCGATACCGCGGAGCGAAAGTCGAATTGCAGGACGGAGGAAAGACCAACCACTATCGCAACAAGACGATCGGCTTCGTCTTCCAGTTCTACCACCTGCTTCCGGAACTGGATGTGCTGGAGAACGGAATGCTCTCGAACCTCGTCCCTCGCGGCAAGGGCTCGGGGATTGTGATCTTCATGATGGCGATCATCGGAGGTTTCCTGGGAGCCTGGCTGGGCGGAATGGCTGCGGGAGACTGGGGTCTTCTGCCACTGGAAGAGCGCACGCCGGTACGAAGCGTCGTGCTCTCCGGGGCCTGTGCCATCATCGGCTCGGGCGTGATGATCGCGCTGTCCCAGATCGCTCAGGCCATCATCCTCAGGACGCGCATGCGATCCGGAGAGGCTGCGGATCTGGCCCGATCGACTCTGAAGGACTTCGGCCTCGCGGAGCGATACCGACACCGTCCCCGGGAATTGTCCGGCGGAGAACGGCAGCGTGTCGCGATCGGAAGAGCGCTGGGAAGCAGCCCCGATCTCCTGCTCGCCGACGAACCGACTGGAAATCTGGATGAGCAGACGGGGACGGCAATCCTGGAACTTCTGAAAGAGAAACATCAGAAGGGCCTGACCATCGTGATGGTGACCCATGACCCCAAAGTGGCTTCATACGCGGACCGAGTCGTCAGACTTCGAAATGGACGGGTGCTCGAGGAGGATTGAGCCCCTCAATCATTGGTGAGATGGCGCTGACGAACGTACCTGACGAGCCGATCGACTGAGACGCCGTACTCATCCTCGAGAGCCTGCCTCCAGTTCTTCCCGGCCTTGACCGCACGGACCCAGTCGGCGAAACCTCGCGGGTTCTCCTGAATCATGGTCGTGCACAGCAGATACCCCACCGCATAGCCCACGGCCTGGTCACCCGGCCAGGTGCCGTCCTGATAGCTCATCTCGATCACGGCGGAGAGATCACCGCCGTTGCGAATGAAATGAAGGCCTTGCGGACGACGATTCGAATCGACCGGAGAACCTTGGAAGGAACGCCCGGCGACGTACTCGGCGAAACCCTCATCGGCCCAGGTCGGAAGACGTACGGGTGATATGAAGCGATGCATGATCCCGTGAACGGTCTCATGAACGAGTGTCGATGCGAATTGAAGGTCGTCCTCGGAACGAAAGGTGTTCACAAAGACCTTCGGCCCACGTTGGTGACACAGTCCGATGACTCCGGGGGCGACCATGTTCTTGAAGGCCTGTGCCTCGATCAATCGAAATTCGTCGGAGGTGCGGCATATGAAGATCGACGCCTTGCCCCAGAACAGATTCAATCCCTCGGGAATGCCGAGGAGCTTCGTGACCGTCGAGTACATCGCATCAAGCTGACGAACAAGTGAGGCCGTCTCTCTTGGAGCAAGAGCGGAATAGACCAGGAAATACTCGGTTTCGACGGGTTGCGCATTCTCGAATCCGGCCTCTTCGAGCAATGCCTGACTGTCCTTCTTCATTTCAGCGACCGCGTCATCCTGCTGCGCGTCACTGAGAATGGGCCACGGCTTCGCCGTCCAGGTCACACCTTCTGGAAGTCCCTCGCGGAGCGTTTCGGCAGCCGTGATGCGATTGGCCTCATCGCGAAGGCGATCGGCCTCCATCCCCCGGCTGCGAGCGGCTTGAATGCCCGCCTCCAGAGATGGGTCACGCCGGAGCGCCTGGACGAAGGATGCCTCGGATTCCTTGTCCCCCCGGACATCATCCCGCTCCAGCTGCAATTCTCCGAGCATCAACCAGTCCGCTCCCGAAGATCGATCCATGAACTTCTGAAAAGTTCTTTTCATGGAAAGATACTCGAGCGCGCCCCATGGGTGCGTGCCGAAAGCACCGTGTATCCCGACTCTATCCCACTTCTCGACAACGACTTGCGTGACCCTTCCGTCATCCATGAGTCGAATTGCGACACGAATTCCGGCAGGCTGGACGTTCTCCTGTCCTGAGATCTGATTCGTCAGAAAAAAAACGGCAAGAACTGCCGCAAAGGTTCGAATCTGAGCGATCAGAAGGGGTTTGGGATGAGTATGGATGGTGAGCATCTGAGTACTGTACGCAAAAGAGGCTCGGGAATACTGACTTTGGAAGTGAATACGCGGGCCATTCGACCCGAAAATGAATGTGACCTTGCGAGTTCAACTCGTGGCACTGGGGTAGAATGACCCGCCCGCAAGGAAGACCGCCTCGAATACACGGGGCACCATTTGCCAGGAGGATCGCGGCATGTTTGAACGTCTGACGGATAGAGCTCGCAAGGTGATGGCACTCGCCAATCAGGAAGCGCAGCGGTTCAACCACGAGTACATCGGTACCGAGCACATCCTGCTCGGCCTGGTGAAGGAAGGTTCGGGAGTCGGGGCGAACGTCCTGAAGAATCTCGACATCGATCTTCGCAAGGTCCGACTCGAGGTGGAGAAACTCGTCAAGAGTGGACCCGAGATGGTCACGATGGGCAAGCTTCCTCAGACCCCACGTGCCAAGAAGGTCATCGAATACGCGATCGAGGAGGCACGCAACCTCAACCACAACTACGTGGGAACGGAACACCTCCTCCTCGGGCTGCTCAGAGAACACGATGGTGTCGCCGCACAGGTGCTGCTGAACCTCGGACTCAAGCTTGAAGAAGTCCGCGAAGAGGTTCTCAACCTTCTCGGAGCCGGCGTGGACCAGGAGGAAACCGAAGATGGTGGCGAATCCCCCATCGGCGGTGGTGAATCCGCTCAGGCGACACCGCGTCGCGGCAAGAGCAAGACCCCCGCGCTCGACAGCTTCGGTCGTGACCTGACCGAACTCGCCAAGAACGAGGAACTCGATCCGGTGATCGGCCGTTCGGAGGAGATCGAGCGAGTCATCCAGATCCTCTGCCGAAGAACGAAGAACAACCCGGTACTCCTCGGTGAGGCCGGAGTGGGCAAGACCGCGATCGTCGAAGGACTCGCACAGGCGATCATCGCCCAGGAGGTTCCGGACCTTCTCTTCGACAAGAGACTCGTCGTGCTCGACCTTGCCATGATGGTCGCTGGAACGAAGTACCGCGGACAGTTCGAGGAGCGCATCAAGGCCGTCATGAACGAGGTCCGCCGCGCGAAGAACGTGATCCTCTTCATCGACGAACTTCACACCCTCGTGGGCGCCGGTGGAGCGGAAGGTGCGATCGACGCCTCCAACGTGCTCAAGCCAGCCCTTTCCCGAGGCGAGATCCAATGCATCGGCGCCACCACGTTCGATGAATACCGAAAGTACATCGAGAAGGATGCCGCGCTCGAAAGACGATTCCAGTCGATCGCGGTCGAACCGCCGAACGATGAACAGACGATCATGATCCTCAAGGGCATCCGCGAGAAGTATGCCGCCCACCACCGTGTCGAGATCACCGACGAGGCGCTTCGTGCCGCGGTTGAATTCTCGAACCGTTACATCTCGACGAGAGTCCAGCCCGACAAGTCGATCGACGTGATCGACGAGGCCGGTGCGCGTCTGCGACTCAAGAGCATGACCAAGCCCCCGAACCTGGCCGAACTCGAGGAGAAGATCGAAAGACTCTCCATCGACAAGGACGAGGCGGTCAAGAACGCCGACTACGAGAAGGCGGCGAGCCTTCGAGATCAGGCGGAGAAGCTTCGCAAGGAGAAGGAGGACGTCCAGCAGGCATGGAGAGCCTCCATGAACGAGACCGTGGGAACCGTCGACGAACACGTGATCGCGGAAGTCGTCTCCAAGATGACCGGCGTGCCTCTCACCAGACTCGACAAGGACGAATCGGAACGACTGCTCAAGCTCGAAGACGAGCTGCACAACTCCGTCGTCAGCCAGGACGACGCCGTCAAGGCGGTCGCTCGCGCGATCCGCAAGGCGCGTTCGGGACTCAAGGATCCCAAACGACCGATGGGCTGCTTCCTCTTCGTGGGCCCCTCCGGCGTGGGCAAGACACTGCTGGCCAAGGCGCTCACTTCGTTCATGTTCGGTGACGAGGACGCCCTCATCTATCTCGACATGTCGGAGTACATGGAGAAGCACAACGTCTCACGTCTGGTCGGCGCCCCTCCCGGATACGTCGGTTACGAAGAAGGCGGCCAGCTCACCGAGCGGATCCGACGACGTCCTTATGCCGTGGTTCTTCTCGACGAAGTCGAGAAGGCTCATCCAGACGTCTTCAACATGCTGCTTCAGATCATGGAAGAAGGTCGTTTGACCGATTCATTCGGTCGACAGGTCGACTTCAAGAACGTGATCCTGATCATGACCAGCAACCTGGGCGCGGACATCATCAAGGGCGGGTCGGCCTTCGGATTCACGAAGAAATCCGACACCCCCGACTATGAGAAGATCAAGAAGGCGCTGAACGGCGAAGTGGAGAAGTTCTTCCGACCTGAATTCATCAACCGTCTGGACGAGACCATCGTCTTCCAGCCGCTGGTGAAGGACGACCTCAACCACATCATCGAATTCGAACTCGGCAAGCTTCGAGAGCGACTCGCTGCGAAGGAGATGAAGCTGGAGATCGATCAGCCTGCGAAGGACTTCCTGATCGACAAGGGCTACAACCCCGACTTCGGTGCTCGCCCCCTGCGAAGAGCGCTTGCCCGGTTCATCGAGGACCCCCTGGCGGAAGCCCTGCTTTCCGGAGAGTTCTCGGCGAATCAGATCATCGAAGTGACCCGCAAGGACGAGGACGACCATCTGTACTTCACCTCCTCCGACATTCCTCAGGAAGAGTCTGATGAAGCGAAGGATGAGCCTGAAGCCACGACCGCGTGAGGTTCGGTGCCAGAGAAAAACACACGAGGGCGTGTCCGGAGACGGACACGCCCTTTCTCATGTCGATTCCATGGCCCGGGAAGGGCCGATAGGTCCCCCAGATCCGCAGGCATCTGAATTCCAGACACATGCCACAGGCCACTACTTGTAGAATCATCCACGACGTCCCACCCCTTGACTGATCTCTGGAGAATCGATCGATGAAACTCACTCCCGCACTGACATGCCTTTTCGCCGCATTGCTTGTTCAAGGATGCAAGACGGGAGGCTGGATGGAAAAAACTCATCAACCGGCCACGGACGTCGCGGAAACCTCATCGGAGGATGAAAGCAGATCTCAGGAAAACGACACGACGACGGTCGCCGACGAGACGGAAGCCCTCGAACCGGAAGCCGGTGAGATGGCCACAGCCACCGACGAAGAGGTCACGCTCTGGTTCGCCGGAGAGGGGAACGAAGAGGCCATCGAAGTCGAAGAGGCGACCGAGGAGACCATCGAAGTCGAGGAACCTGCAGCCGAAGTCGAAGAGGCGACCGAGGAGACCATCGAAGTCGAGGAACCTGCAGCCGAAGTCGAAGAGGCGACCGAGGAGACCATCGAAGTCGAGGAACCTGCAGCCGAAGTCGAAGAGACGACCGAGGAGTTTGAGAAGACCGAAAGTCAGGCCGCCGAAGGACTCCAGGATCAAACGACCGGGTTCCGCTGGATCGAAAAGACCAAAGCGAAGGCACTCAAGGCGGTCGACCGAGAGAGGTTTGAAAAAGAAGCCGGAAGAACCGATCGCAGGGCTCTTGCCAGATTCGAGAAAAGACACCCTGGAACCAAGATCCTGATCTTCCCGATCACTCTCGAGGCGGACCATGAGCGCCATCTCGATGGAACCTTCGTTGCAGGCACACGAATGCTTCTCCTGTGTCGAAATGCGAAACTCTCGGTGTGGATGTCGAAGAACGCGACCAAGACGGGGCAGGTCGCACAGTACGGAGAATCCCACCGGACCGAGCAGGCGGGCTCAATCACGCTCGTCAATGTTTCGGACCATGCAGCGCGAGGCTGGGCGATCATTTCACGCAGGAAGATGCGTGACGATCAATGAAACTTCAATGATCTCAACGGACCATCAGCCACTTCAGACCATCCGGCTCTCTCACCACGTCGAATTCGGTGAACTTGAACTGGGCGCCGAGGCTGGGGTGAAGTCGGATCCGGAAGGCGTTTTTACCGATCGACTCCTGCACGACATCCGAACTGAAGAAACCGAACCCCATGCGATTGAACATCTCCATGAGATCACCTCGGTTTCGTTCGCAGAACTGGGCGAAAGAAGAATAGTCCTGACCTGACTTCAGATAGGCGGAGCGAGTCTCCACTGAGAGAAGCTGATCCCAGAGCAATTGATATTCACGCTGACGTATGCATTGCTTCGCATGTGCGAGCACATGCTCGGGCGCGAACGCCCTGAGGGTCACGGCTCCATCTGAGGTTCTTTCACGAATCTCGATCCGGTCGGCATCCTTGAGAGACTCACCGGACGGCTTGCTGCGACTGGGAAGCTGCTCACTGAACTTCATGACGGTGCCGTCATCGAGAACGACTTCGGAAGGCAGCTCCTGATCGGAGGCGCGCTGATAGAAAGCGGGCCTCTGACGATGCTCTATGCGATAGGGCTCGCATCCCTGGTGCAGGACACCGGCCGCGACGACACTGATGAGAATCGTGATGCGAAGAATCATCGTTCGCTCGAAGCACGTTCTGACTGCATGCGAGGATCAAGTGTGAATGGCGCGATCCAAAGCTGACTGGTCCCTGATGGGTCCTGCTGGGATGTCCACATCATGTACTTGCCTTCGGCATCGAAAACGGGAAGAACATCAGCGCCATCGAAGGCCGTGACTCGGCGGGTCGCCGTGCCGTATCTTTCACGCGGAGGCACGAGTTCATGGTCGCTCATCGCATCGACGATGAAGACCTCGTAGTTCCTGTGTCCCATCTGGCTGGTGGCGTACACGATGTGACGACCATCCGGGTGCCAGAACGGCGCCCAGTTCACATGACGGTTGTCAGTCACCTGGTGTTCTCTTTCGACACCGATGATGTTGCCGTTTTCATCGAACTCGAGGTCGGCCACGAAAAGCTGGAGATAGTTGTTGTTGTGTCGATCCGATCGGTAGCAGATCCGCTTCCCGTCAGGCGAGAAGAAAGGACCTCCGTCATAGCCAGGCACCGTCACCAGTGGAATGTCCTTGCCTGTTTCAAGATCACGCAGGAAAAGATCACCCTGACCGGTGGAAAGCGTGCAGTACAGCAGATACCGACCATCAGGTGAGATCGAACATTCCGCGACGTAGGCACTGCCGTCTCCCGCGATGACTTCGAGATTCTCAGGTGTGGGATCACCCCGAGTCAGATCGAATTTCACGACCCTCATCTGCGGCGGAAACATCCACTTGTAGCGGCCACTTCGCTGATAGCCGGGAGCATCGGTCTCCTCTCGAGGAGGCTCGACAGTGGAAGCGAACCAGACCACGTTTTTGTCGATCGGATCAAACCAGCCGCAGGTGTTCGCCGATCCGGGAGGAGAGATCTTTCTGACATCACGCAATTCCGGACGCCCTTCGACGAAGACCAGATCACCCAGATACATTCCATAGAATTCATCGATGACTTCGCCTTCACCGACCTGCTCGACCGCCTGAAAGATGACCTTCGACCCATCGGGTGAGAAGTACGCTTCACCGGCCTTGGCGAAACGATCGTTCGACGTCAGTTGAACCGGAGTGCCCAGAAAAGAATCCTCCGCAGTCGTGATTCCATGGGCACTCGTGGCCAGGAAAGACACGCTCAGAAGCATGGAAGACGTGATCCGGAAAAAACTCATCGACATGTGGGGACTCCATTCGTTCGCGTGGGACGAACATTCTATACCCTGCACCTCCGACATGAAGACGATTCCCGACATCTTGCTGCAGGATGACCACATCGTGGTCTTCGACAAACCATCAGGGCTGCTTTCGGTTCCGGGGATCGGACCTGAAAAGGCCGATTGCCTCGTTTCGAGAGCACAGACGATGCTTCCGGATGCACGGATCGTGCACCGCCTGGACCGCGACACCTCTGGAGTCATTCTGCTCGCGAGAGATGCCGACTCCCACCGAGAGCTGTCACGTCAGTTTCATGACAGAGAAATCGAAAAGACCTATGTGGCCATGGTTTCCGGACATGTCGTTGGAGAAGATGGTGTCGTGGACGCCTCACTGAGAAAGGACATGGACCACCCTCCCAGGCACCTGGTGGACCCGGTGCAGGGGAAGCCGGCGACCACCGCGTGGGATGTGCGGGAAAGAGCCTCGAATCCGGACAGGACTTTTCTTCGATTCCGACCGCATACCGGAAGAACGCATCAACTTCGGATTCATGCGTGCGTTCTGGGCCATCCGATCATCGGTGACGATCTCTACGCGCCACGAGAGATCGTGGCGATGGGAGATCGACTCATGCTGCATGCCGCTGAGTTGACCTTCACCCATCCCCACCATGGAGGTCGGATCACCGTCCAGGCTCCGGAGCCATTCAGCCTCTGAGATCGAAGGCCCAAGTCCCCCTGCACCACAGTCTTCAGAGAGAGGCTCTTCGTATCCACTTCCGAAAGAGAAGACGAACCCCCCACCGCGGGATGCCTGCCATGCTCCGGAGCAGATCCAATACTCCGGCTTCCACCTGAGCGTCATCGAAACGAAGTTCAGGATCATCCACCTTGCAGAAGAACCGGATCCAGGCCATGTCAGCACGACTGAGCGTCCGTTCTTGAGAAATGACATCGCTGCTGTTGACCCTGTCTCCTTGCAGCGAGTACATGGCCTCATCTGGCGCCACTCCGAGATGACGACACACCTCCTGCAACGCCTCACGACGCCTTGAATCACTTGAAAGGATGACGACCGAGACCTGCTCGGGATTTCTTTTCTGCAGTTTCCGGACGCTTCTGATCGTCATCCTCCAGACAAGCATGCACAGAAACGGGTGGTAACGTTCCTCATGCCGTCTGCGGCTGTCCGCGCCGTGCTGGATCCCCTGGAACTTGTATGAACGAAAGAAACCGAGGGGTTCGCGAATGGTCAGAACGAAACGGATTCCAGGGATCAGCTTGGCGATTTTTGAGACGTATTTTCCTTCGATGGCGGTCTTTTCAACCCAGAATCTCTTTCCTTCACGTTCACAAAAGGACTGGCCGAGCGCATGCAGCACATCGGCGGGCTTCGGTTCGGGACCGACCATTCGACGGGCCGATGAGATCACGTCGGGAATGTCGTCTTGTGACGTGTTGAGGAGCCATCCCTGATTGACGCCCAGATCCTTTTTCAAGGGAACGGAAGACCAGAAAGGACACGATGAAAGTCTCGTCCAGAGTGCCTCCAATTGCCTGGGCGTGTACGACCCGTTTACCCGAGGACGGAACCAATTTCTGGAGAAGAAATGAGTCTCACCGAAAGCGAGGATCTCGGGGTGCAGATTCAGGGAGTTCACCATCCAGCTCGTGCCGGATCTCGGCAGTCCCGTGATGAGAACGATGGGTTGCTTCGAATCAGTCATCTCATCGCGTCTCATGTTCCCTGCAGGCCCTGAACAGGTTCTGATGGTGACCACAAAGAACCCTATGTTCAACTACAGCATTCACTATTCAGAGGCTGGGCCTTCACGAGAAAACGCCTCTTCATGAAATTCACCGGACAGGCTCATCCAGTAAGCGATGTCGTCGTCACTACCGGCTTCACCATCCGGACCGACCGATACCAACTCGACGAAAAGCGCCTTGAAGGGATCGGCCTCGGACAGGCTCTGCGTTCCGAATGTCAAGCCGAATGAGTTACCCCATGCATCACGGACATCGCTTTCTTCGGCGTCCTCGAGCAGAGCAGGTCCGAGCGCGAGCGGCGCACCGGCATCCTCGCGTGTCGCCCATGCCATGCGAAGAGCACGAACGTACTGAAATGCATTGGCAGTGGTCTCGGAACGCGCGGATTCCTCCAGCGCACTTCGCATCGGATTGTCCCGATCGGATCTAGGTTGCACCTGGAATCGATCGGTGATGACCTCCGGAGGGAAGACGTTGTTCGTCCTGTCGATGTCGGCGGTCCGCCTTCGATCGTCGAAACGAACGGAGGCGAGAGGCTGATCCGACAGGAAAAGCTTCGAGAAGGTGCGAGGATTTCGTTTCCAGACCTCGGCGGGAAGCATCACCTCCTCGGAGTCACCATCCTCCCAGACGAGGGTCAGTGGAAGAGGCGTCATGGCTCCTCCATGATTTCGAAAACGAACCACATTGAAGTGGAGAGGCTCGGAATGAATCCTTTCGATGACCTCTCTGTCCGCCTCGTCGACACGCTTCATGAGCCGTGCATAGGAACGGCGATCGGAATCGGTGACATCCAGTTCATCGAATTCGTTGTAGAAATCCAGCAACTGCGGATAAAGGTCGGTCCGCTTGGGCAGGCCGCCGTTTCGAACATCGGAGATGCTGGGGATCTCAGCGTCGCGTTCCGCTCGCGCGAGAGGCTTCGAAAGTTCCGGATCCAGGGGATCCACCGTGAAGTCGTAGATGCGCTCCACTGCGACGTCCACATGATCGGTGGAATAGAACCATGACCTCCAGAACCAGTCCAGATCGGTGCCCGAAGCATCCTCCATGGACCGGAAGAAGTCCGCTGGCTCCGGACGCTTGAACGCCCAGCGTCGTGAGAACTCACGCATGGCGTAGTCGAACTGCTCTCTTCCCAGCACCGTCTCTCTGAGGATGTTCAGTGCCGTGGCAGGCTTGGCATAGGCATTGTTGCCTCGCTGGATGATCGACTCGCCATGAGACATGATCGGACGCTGATTTTCAGACATCATGTATCGAATGATGTTGCGCGGCTCGCCTCTTCGCGAAGGGTACTCGTCCTCCCAGACCTCCTGGGCGAGATACTGAACGAAGGTGTTCAACCCTTCGTCCATCCAGGTCCACTGCCTCTCATCGGAATTGATGATCATCGGGAACCAGTTGTGCCCCACTTCATGAATGATGACCCCGATCAGTCCGTATTTGGTCCGCTGGGTGTAGGTACCGTCGTCTTCAGGACGGGGACCATTGAAGCAGATCATGGGATATTCCATTCCCCCGACGGGACCGTTCACGCTGATCGCCACCGGATAGGGATATGGAATCGTGAAGTATGAATACATCTCCAACGCATGTGCGACGGACTGGGTCGAGTACCGACTCCACAACGGCTCACCTTCCACGGGGAAATAGCTCATCGCCAGAGTGACCCGATCGGACTCCGGAATGGCGACGCCCCAGGCATCCCAGGCGAAGGTGGGACTCGAAGCCCAGGCGAAATCACGCACGTTCTCCGCATCGAACACCCATGTCCGCGTTCCGCTCGCAGTGCGCTGCTCGTTGGCAAGGGCCTCCTCGGGCGTGATGACCAGAACAGGCTCGTCAGCGGTCATGGCGTCCTCCAGTCGTTCACGCTGAAGCTTCGTCAGGACATCCTGCGAATTCGCAAGCACGCCGGTAGACGCCACCACATGAGTCTCGGGAACGGTGATGGCCACCGTGTAGTCACCGAACTCCGTGGCGAATTCACTGGTGCCGAGAAACGCCTTGTTCTGCCAGCCGTCACCATCCGTATAGGGACAGAGACGCGGGAACCATTGAGCGATCTCGTAGAGCGCATGACCGTCATCGAAGAGCTCGTAGCTCGAGCGTGCGCGCCTGGTGGTATTGCGAATCACCGGATGGCTCCAGTCCACATCGAACGTGAACACACCACCGGCCGGAAGGGGCTCGGGCAATTCGACTCTCATGACGGTGTCGACGATCGAGTGCTCCAGAGCGGCCCCCTCGGGATCTGCGACCCGGTGAATGCTGCATCCCCCCTCCCATTCCCGGAGCTCGAGATGCTGTCGCATGGAACGAATGGACTGCTCTTCGGTGAAATCCGGCGCTGAACTCGATCGATTGGCCAGAGAATCCCGCCGAAAGCGATTCTGATCCAGTTGCAACCAGAGATATCGCAATTCATGAGGACTGTTGTTGTGGTAGGTGATTCGCTCCTGACCATGCAGGGTCCGGGTCTCCTCATCCAATCGAACCCTGATGTCGTAGTCGACCTGCTGCTGCCAGTACTCGGGGCCGGGTGCTCCTGAGGCGAGACGGACTTCGTCGGGGGTCGGAAGTATCTCGTCAAGCTGACGGAAGGTGTCGGGATGATCGAGTCTTTCTATGACGATCCAGGGCTCGTCATGGAATTCATGATCCGAAAACAGGGTGGGAGGATGGCAGTGTGCATTGGCGGTGACTGCAAACAGTAAGGAAATGATCGGAAGTAGGATGTGCATGCCCCAAGTGTAGGCGGATCGGGAACCGATGTTGAAGACTGGCCAGAATGAGTCATTTCGAGGATCCTAAGGCGATGACGAAAACGGACATACGAATTCTCGGTGTACCGATGGGTATCGGCGGCGAAAAGCCCGGTGCGGCCGGAGGGCCCCGCCAGGCCAGAGAGAAAGCCGTGGTCGAGAGGCTCAGCGAAGCGCTGGATCACGCCCGAGTCGAAGATGCCGGCGACGTGTTGCCTGATCAACGGGAATGCGCCTCGCGACTCGAGGAGACCGGACGCTGGTGCGAAGCTCTCAAGAGACGGACGGCGGAACTCGCGCATGACCACATCAGACCACTTGTGATCGGCGGAGATCACACGCTTGCCGCGGGTTCGATCGCAGGGGTCGCCACGGCCCACCATGCTCGAGAGGACGCCATACCGGGCGTTCTCTGGATCGACGCCCACGTCGACATGAACACGCATGAAACGACTCCATCAGGCAATCCACATGGGATGAGCGCCGCGGCACTGCTCGGACTTGAGGTCGAACATCTCAGCGATGTGGTGGGCGTGGAGGGACGAATCGATCCGAAACGAATCGCGTTCGTGGGCGCACGGGACATCGACCCGGGCGAACAAAGGCACATCGAGGAACTGGGACTCGCGGTCTTCTCCTCCGAAATGATTCATCGGGAGGGCGTCGAGAAGACGGTGGAGGATGCGATGAAGGTGGTCTCTCCGAATGGAGAACCGTTCATGGTGAGCTTCGACGTCGATGTGATCGATCCGGAGTTCGCGCCCGGAGTGGACACCGCGGTGCCGGGCGGACTGACCCCTCGGCAGATTCAGGACACCATGTCCCTGGTCGGAGAACACGGACAGATCGTGGCGATCGATGCCGTGGAATTGAATCCCGAAACGGATCTGGACGAACGCACCAGTGAATTGATGATCCAGTCCCTGCTGGCGCTTCTTCAGGCCAACGCAAAGGGAGCCTCAGCCGGGGATTGAAGCCGCGCACGCTGCGCCCGAGCGAGACACTCCACGTGCGGCGAGAAACCTGCCCAGGGCCATCATCGGAAAGTACAGGCGGTACATGTGATAACGGAGATAGAAGACCCGGGGGAATCCGGTACCCGTCATCTCCAGTTCGACCCAGGAACCCGCAGGATCTCCGTCCGGATTCACTCTTGGATCGGCCGCCGAAGCTGCATCGAGCTGCCTGGAGGCCAGCCATGACATGGCGGCGATGACCTGTGGATCCTCGGAACCGAAGATGGAGAGGATCGCCATCGCACCCCATGCGGTCTGAGACGGGGTCGAGACACCCTGACTCTTCAGGGAGGGATCGATGTAGCTGTTCGCCGTCTCACCGAAGGATCCGTCATCCTTCTGAATGCTCTTCAACCATGCACCGGCTCGTTGCACCCAGTCCTCGTCGGGAGAGACACCACAGTCCACCGGACCGATGATCGACTGCCATGTTCCGTAGATGTAATTGACCCCCCAACGACCTCGGAAGGAACCATCCTCCTCCTGCCGGCTCTTGATGAATTCGATCCCCGCTTCGACCGAAGGATGCGAGGTTCCGAGTCCGTGACCGTGCAGAAACTCCAGAGCCCGCCCGGTGATGTCGGCGCATGACGGATCCTGCATCGCGTTGTGATCGGCGAACGGAACATGCTCGAGAATGGGACGTTCGACGGTACGATCGAATGCGGCCCACCCCCCATCGATGTTCTGCATCGCAAGCATCCATTCGAGTGCACGACCGCTGGCGGCCACGTTCTCCTCCCCACCGACTCGAAGAAGCGCCTTGCCGACCATGGCGGTGTCGTCGCAATCGGGATACCAGGCGTTGTCGTACTCGAAACACCACCCGGTGAACGGAGGTTCCCCGTCGACACTGCGGACCCAGTCGCCCTGAAAACGCAATTCTCTTGAACGAAGCCAGTCCGCAGCCTTTGCAACCGGCTCATCATCGAGCGTCATCCCGCAATCGGAAAGAGCGTACAACGCGATCCCGGTGTCCCAGACAGGGCTGAAACAGGGTTGAATCCGGATCGACCCATCCTCGGACTCGAGAAAGAAGGCGTCGAGTTCCTCCTCGGCACGAAGCACCCTCGAATGATCGCGCTCATATCCGAGAGCCTTCATCACGATCTGGCTGTAGACCATCGCAGGAAAGATCGCCCCCAGACCATCGGTGGCCGAGGGACCATCCTGCCCCATGCGATTCTTGATCCAGTCCCAGGCGAGTTCGATCGAATTTCTTCGATAGAAGGTCGAGTTGAGCGGGTCGTTCAGCGCTTTCATGACTCGATCGACGGTCTTGAAGAAGAACTTCCAACCGGATGGCGTCTCGGCACGAAGCGTGAGCCGGTGACGTGCCTCCTGATCGACGAAGAGTTCGTCGATCGAAAGCGAATCGACCAGAGGACGGGTGGGTCTCAGGGTCGCCACGAGTGACAACGGCAAAATCATGGTCCGAGTCCAGGCACTCACCTTGTCCAGGTGGAAATAGAACCAGCGGGGAAGCCTGATGATCTCGGGCGGGATCGCAGGGACTGCGTTCCACGAGATCTGCCCCAGACAGGCGAGATAGAAGTTGCTGAAGGAATTGCACTTCTCCGCGCCACCTGCTGCATGGATCGCAGACACCGCGGCCCTCATAGGTTGAGAACGCGGATCATCTCCCATGAGCTTCAGAGCGAAATAGGCTTTCACCGATCCGGAGACATCCACTTCGGAGTCACGGTATTGACCCCATCCGCCATCGTCGCGCTGCTGGGCTCGCAGTCGGGAGGCGATGCGTTGAAGCACCTCCCACCCGTCGCGACCATCATGAAGAGGAGCGTGCTCCTGTTCCAGAATCCATTTCATGAGGATGTACTCGCTCTGGAGAATGGAATCCCCTTCGAGCTCACCGCACCAATGCCCGTCTTCCTTCTGCAATGAGAGAAGAGCATCGACCGCACGATCACGTGCTTCCGACAGATGCTTCATCTCTGATTCGAAAGAAATCGTCACGTCACTTCACCTCGGACAATTTCACCGACCTCTTCTCGTTCGCACTCAGCTGCGCCGCATGCAGGACTCTCTGAGTCTGATAGGCATCCTCGAAGTCAGGCAGAGGCACGACCGGCTTGTTTCCGGCGAGGACACGCAGGATGTCGGAACACATGCTTGTGAAACAATGCTCGTATCCGATGAGGTGTGCCGCGGGCCAGTAATTCTGGACATATGGGTGGGTGTCCCCGTCGGTGCACATGATCCGACTCCAGCCACGCAGTCCGGGATCAAGGGTGTTGTCCCACCACTCGAGCGCGTTCATCCGTTCGAAATCGAAACGAAGAGAGCCCTTCTCACCATTGATTTCAAGCCGATTGGCGTTTTGATTGCCGGTCGCCAGACGAGTCGCTTCGAAACTGGCGACCGCACCTTTCTTCATTCTGCCCATGAACATGAGACAATCATCCACCGTCGATCGTCCCATCTTTCGCCCGCGGGAAGCGCCCTTTCCAGAAATCGGACCGCCCGAACCATCGACCAGCCGTCGCTCCTTGATGAAGGTCTCCTCGATGGCGCCGCTCACCTCGGTGAGTTCATCTCCGGTCACGAATCGGGCCATGTCGATGATGTGGGCATTGAGATCACCGTGGGCGCCGGAACCTGCGTGCTTTCCGATGAAACGCCAGAGGAGAGGCGTGTCGGGACCGCCCCAGTCCTGAAGATACTGCGCACGGACATGAAAGATACGGCCGAGTTTTCCACGCTTCACCAACTGGTGCGCGAAGGCGACGGCGGGACACCGCCGATAGTTGAACCAGACCCAGGCATTCTGTCCGCGTCGTGCGGCCTTGCGTGCCGCGTCCCGCATCGCACGCGCTTCCTCGAGCGTTCCCGCCATGGGCTTTTCACAGCACACGTTGCGCCCGGACTCGAGTGCCGCGATCGACATCTCGGCATGCTTGTGATTCTCGGTCGTGACATCGATCAGGCCGATCTCATCATCATCCAACATCGACGTCCAGTCGGTGGTGCTTCCCTCGAAGCCCCACCGCTTCGCGAAGGTCTCGACGTCCTTCTCCGAACGACCGGCGACCGTCTTCATGTACGCGTGTCGCCGCAGGGAGAAGAATCGATTCACCGCGCCCCATGCATTGGCATGTGCTCGACCCATGAAACCGTTGCCAATAAGACCTATTCCGATGTTTTTTGCCATGCCTGCTCGAACTCCCTGAATTGATTGCTCGTTCGCATCGTATGCTAATGGAGCACCACCCACGCCCCAAGGAGCCTTTCAGATGAATAGAATTCCGGCCCTGATCCTCATTCTCCTGTTTGGCACCACTTGCTTCGCCGAGGAGGAATTCCCTGAAAGCTGGTTCTGGGGAGACGAGAATGTCAGATCGGTCCACCGCGGCATGGTCGGCAAGAAGGCACCTCCTCTCAAACTTGCGGATATCAATGGCAAGTCAGTTCGCACTCCGGACACTCGAGGAAAAGTCGTTGTGGTCGACTTCTGGGGGACATGGTGCGCACCGTGCGTGAAAGCACTGCC
This sequence comes from Planctomycetota bacterium, assembly GCA_902521645.1. GTDB lineage: Bacteria > Planctomycetota > Phycisphaerae > Phycisphaerales > SM1A02 > UBA8087. The sequence goes on along the minus strand of CABYSN010000002.1, from coordinate 30,077 downwards.
GGAGATGGTCCGTCTGCAGGACGAATACAAGGATCAGGGACTTCTGGTGATGGGGGTTCACGACAGCCGGCGAGGCGTCGATCGAATGGCGCAACTCGCCAGGGACAAGAAGGTCGACTACCCGCTGTTCGTCGATGACAAGACGCTCAGTGAGAGAAACTGGAATGTGAGATTCTGGCCCACCATCGCCGTCATCGACAGATCGGGAAGGATCCGAGCGATCGGATTGCAGCCATCGAACGTCGGCAAGGTGGTCAAGGCGTTGATCGAGGAACCGATGCCCACGGCGACCGGAGGCTCGGAGAACCGACTCGATGCGGCGCCTCCAGTCCCGAAGACGCTGCTTGAATCGGGAGCGGATGCGACCAGAAGCAGACGACTGGCTTCCATAGATGCCACCAACCCCCCCGCACTCGATGTCTCAAACTGGATCAACGGCGTCATCCGCCCCGAGGACAGGGAGGGCAAGATCGTCGTTCTTGATTTCTGGGCGACATGGTGCGGGCCCTGCCTCGCTTCGATTCCGAAGAACAACGCACTTGCCGAGAAGTACCGAGACGACGTCATACTCATCGGCGTCTGCCATCACCGCGGAGCCGAACGCATGGCGGACATGGTCAGGTCGCGCGACATCATGTATCCGGTCTGCCACGATGTGGAGAACACGACCATCAACGCCTACATGGTGAACGGCTATCCGGACTATTACGTCTTCGATCGCCAAGGAAGGCTGCGTGTTCCGGACTGCAGGAACAGCGAGGTCGAAACGGCGATCAAGTTCCTGATGGCGGAAGACGCCCCGAAGCCGGAGTGATCACGCCTCGGGAACGAATCGGGTTCCACTTTCAAGATAGAAATTCAGAAGCTCTCCGGTCTGAAAATCGGAGGCGCTCTGCCCCGTCACTCCGGTCTCGACCGTGATCCACATGGGGATCACGATGTCCATGAGCAGACGATCATTGGCCGCATCGACGCGGGCGACAGTCCCCTGAACGATCCGAGGCTGGCCGTGGACGGGTTCGATGAAGCGACCACCGGCATCGGCACGATGCATCTTCAAAGCCCTTCCGAGGACTGTTCCGCGAATGCGTCTGTTCCGCCGGGAGGCGGGGACCGGAAAACTCGAAGGTCCGACCGAAGGGCTCAGCGTGATACGGTAATCCGTGCCATGCACTCCAAGCACGACGGAGTCCTCGGTCGGAGGCTCTTCCAGAATGAATGATGCGGTTTCTCCGCCGGGGGCAGCTTCAGTCACGCGAATGTCCTCCTTCAGACAGTGCTTGCCATTCTAATTGGTTTCAGAGCGCCCGTGCGGGACACCCGAGTCCCAGGAAGTTGGCGAGCAGGCGCGGGCCTTCTTCCGTGAGGAAACTTTCCGGGTGAAACTGGACACCATCCACAGGAGGACCGTCTTCGAGAGATCGAAGTCCCATGACCGTGCCGTCGGGCAACCAGGCACTCACTTCGAATCGGCTGCCGTCGACCGAGTCACGATTCACGATCAGAGAATGATATCTGGTGGCCTCGAAGGGCTGGGACAGACCGGCGAAGATGCCGCGACCGTCGTGATGAACCGCAGAGGTCTTCCCATGAACGGGCAAGGCGGCGCGTTCCACGATCATGCCGGAGAGTGCCCCGATCGTCTGATGCCCCAGACAGACACCGAGAATGGGCACCCGTCCTCTCAGTCGATCGATGACCGACTTGCATGCACCGGTCTGATCGGGCGTGCACGGTCCGGGCGAGATGATCAGATGAGAGGGCGAAAGCCTCTCAGCTTCATCTGCGTCGATTTCATCGTTGCGAACCACATGAACGGCAATCGACGCATCAAGTTCACCGATCCGCTGAACCAGATTCCAGGTGAAGCTGTCGTAGTTGTCGATGAGGAGAATCACGGTTCAAAGAATATCAGGCCGCATCGGACGCGGTACCTGCGACACCGTCACGAGTGACCACGAAAAGCTCGCGGGTGATCGGATAGGGCATGCGACGAAAATCCTGACCGACCCGCTCACGAAGCCTCTCGAGAAAGGAATCGGGGCCGTTGCTGACCGCGACGAAACAATCCCGTGCGGGCGTGGCCACGAAGAAATCACCGTCCAATTCAGGAGCAAGGCGCTTGTGCAAGGTGGTCAGCAGGAGTCGAGCAGCATCGTAACCATCCTTCTCCGAGACCATTGCAGCCCGACCGCCGTCATTGCTTTCGATCAACTTGATCTTGACCTCTGGAACGTAGCGAGACAGATTCTTCCGAGAGATGTCATCCAGATCCTCGGGGCCGAGCCCCCACTTGATCATCTGCTCCGTGGTGATCGAGACCGTCACCTCGGGAAGGTCGATCACGTAGACGATGACCGTTCCATTGACATACGGGATGTGGGCCACATGCTCCCGATCAAGTCGATCGAAGATGCTGAGAGGCTGGATTCTGGGCATGATGCGACCTCTGGCGAGCGCCAGGGGCATGGGAAGGTTGAGAACAAGGTCACCCTCAAGCACCTTCTCCAGATAGTTTTCGACGATTTCAGTTCCTCGAGCAGGGTTTCTGAGCACCATTCGATAGAGGTTCTCGAGACCGAGATGACGCCCGCTCACGATCAGATCCAGAGGACCGACCAACTCGGTTTCACGATCGGGAAAATAGCGCTTCAGGAGAACGGCCACCTGTTCGCCGAATGCCTCTGGTTCTCTGGGAAGATGTGCCATCTTCGCCCTCCAAGAATCCCCTGCCTTGCACATGTCCGTCCAAATACGAACAGCGTGCCTACTCGTCGTCGAACGCCCTCTTCCTCCTTGAGGGCGCCCAACAAGGTTGTCTTCGGTCATACTCGGGACCGGCTTTCGTCAAGAACACGGAAGAAGCTGAAAATCGGTCCTGAAGTGATCGAAACATGACCTCAGGGCGGATGTACCATGTGACCTCGGACGGACTGAAAAAGAGGAGCAGACCGATGTCAAGACCAATGACCGATACGCAAAATCTGCACGAATGGTTCGATAATTCGAAGGCCGATCGGCCTCTGCTGATCATCGCAGGGCCCTGTGTGCTGGAAACAGCGGAAATCAACCGCAGAATAGGTCTAGAGGTCTCTCAGATCTGTGCCGATCTGGACATCCCCTACGTCTTCAAAGCCAGCTTCGACAAGGCGAATCGCTCCAGCATCGGATCCGCTCGAGGACCTGGAGCCGAACGCGGTCTCGAGGAGATCGCGAAGATCGGACGGGAGCTGTGCCGTCCCACCTGCACCGACATCCACCTCCCCGAACAGGCCGCTCCGGCAGCGGAGCATGTCTCCCTTCTTCAGATACCGGCGTTTCTCTGCCGGCAGACGGACCTCTTGTGTGCCGCCGCGGAAACCGGTGCCGCGATGAACGTGAAGAAGGGTCAGTTCCTCGGCCCGGACCAGATGAGGAATGTGATCTCGAAGGTCCGATCGGCGGGAGGCGAACGCCTGATGCTCACCGAGCGAGGCAGCTTCTTCGGATACGACCGCCTCGTGAATGACTTCATCGGAATCGGAGATCTCATGGAACTGGGCGATCAGGAAGGCTGCCCGGTGTGCTTCGATGTGACCCACTCCACCCAGTTGCCTGGCGACGGGGGCACCCACACCGGTGGACGCCCCGAGCGAGCCCCGCTGCTTGCCAGTGCCGCGACCGCGGTGGGTGTCGATTGCCTCTTCCTGGAATGCCATCCGGATCCTCCCAGCGGCAGCAGTGATGCCGCAACGATGATCCCGCTGAATGACGTCAGGGCACTCCTCACACGATTGGTCCGTATTCGCGGTGCACTGGCGGAGACCTGCTAGACGTTCCTCGACAAGGATGCTTTTTTTCGAATAGTAAGGCCACCACGACCAGATGTCTGACTAAGGTTGAGCAGGCGGAAACCAGACATGGAACACAAATGCGACAGATGTGAGAAGCCTGCCCAGGTCCACGAGGTCCGGATCAAGAATGGCAAGAAACAGGAGATCCACCTCTGCCCGGAATGCGCCGCGGCAGAGGGCTACGGATCGACCGGTGGCCCCATGGCTCAGCAATTCGCCAAGGCGATCCCTGTTCCTCCGCAGTCGCAGAAACGCCGGTCGACGAGTTGTCCGACCTGCGGCCTCTCCATCGCGAAGTTCCGCCACCATGGCGTTCTTGGCTGCCCGAACTGCTATCAGGCCTTCGAAAAACATCTCGAACCACTGATTGCCAGAGCTCAGGGAGGCGCCAGCCACCATTCCGGCCACATTCCGGAACGACAGGAAGGGCACATGGACCGCCAGCTGCAGCGCTCCAAACTGCTCAAGCAATTGAACGAAGCCATCGCGGCCGAACAGTACGAACGCGCCGCGGAGATCCGGGACTCCCTTCAGGGACTCGGTGGCTCGATGCTCGGCGGAGAAGAGTGAGACAGATGGTCGGACCACTTGACAAGGATTCGTGGCTTGGAGCCTCCGGCAAGGACTGGGACATCGTCCTCTCCAGCCGAGTTCGATTGGCGCGCAATGTCGCCGGAGTTCCATTCGTGGGCATGGCCAGTGACCCCGACCGCAATGAAGTGGTGGGCATGGTCCGACGCATCCCGATGTTCGCAGGACATGACGCCGACCTGATGTGGCTCGAGATGGAGAACATGGGCGACCGGGATCGTCGCATGCTCGTCGAACGACACCTGATCTCGCACCAATTCGCCGATGCCACCTTTCCTCGTGGCGTGGCGATCTCGAAGGACGAAAGACTGAGTGTGATGGTCAACGAAGAAGACCATCTGAGAATCCAGACGCTGGCCCCCGGACTTGCCCTGAGAGAGGCCTTTCAGAGGGTCTCCGAAGTCAGGGATGAATTCGAATCGTCGATTGAATTCGCATTCAGTCCACGATGGGGCTTTCTGACCGCGTGTCCGACCAACGTCGGCTGCGGCATCCGCTTCTCGGTCATGCTTCATCTTCCGGCACTTCGAATCACGGAGGAACTGGGACGAGTGCGCCAGGCCGCCAAGGATCTCGATCTTGCCGTGCGCGGATACCACGGGGAGGGCAGTGAATCGATCGGAGACTTCTTCCAGATTTCGAATCAGATCACCCTGGGCACGTCGGAGGAGGAATTGCTCGAGGAATTCCTCGGTTCGGTGGTCCCCCAGCTCGTCGAGTATGAAAGACATGCACGCAGCGTGCTTCAAGAGAAGAAGAGGATGATGCTCGAAGATTTCGTCCACCGAGCACACGGCACGCTTCTTTCAGCCCGTCTCCTGGGAATAGATGAAGCGATCAAACTTCTGAGCAGGCTCCGCATAGGCCGGGCCCTCGGCGTGGTCGATTCACCTGACCTCGCCGTGATCCATCGGCTTCTTCTCAACGTGCAGCCGGCGCACCTGTGCGCCCTGAGCGGAACAACCATGGAAGAGAACGACGACTCACTCTCGGCGAGAGCCGAAATGGTCCGAAGCGCACTTGGTTGAATGACGCTCACAGAGTCCCGCAAGGCCATGGGCGAGTGTGGATCAGAGCCGGCTCACTGCGAGAACAGACGGTCACAGTCGCTCGCGAAGGAAAGGTCCCTCTCCGAGAGCCCGCCCGCATCGTGGGTGGAAAGCGTGAGCGTGACCTTGTTGTACCGCACCAGAATGTCCGGATGATGCTGGACGGACTCGGCTTTTTCCGCGACCGCATTCACGAATCCCATCGCCTTGATGAAATCATCGAAGCTGAAGGTCCGCTGAATCGAATCCCCGTTCTGAGACCATTCCGGAAGCGAAACGAGGCCTTCGGCCAGTCGTTCGTCGGTGAGCTTTTCGATATGGTTCGTTTGATCGGACATGGCGTCTTTATTCCGTGCAATTGCAGGCTTGGGGTTGCATGAACAACATGAACCGGGGCACTATAGCGAACGAAGTCGGAGCTCGTGACGTGACGAGGTGAGAATCACCGCAAGAAGGACACCAGACACGAAAATGACGGATCCAAGGAGAATCACGAGACTCGCGCCATCCCCGACCGGGGCCCTGCACCTCGGCAATGCAAGAAGCCTGCTGCTCTGCTGGGCGATCGGCCGAGCCCGTGACTGGACCGTTCAATTGCGCATGGAGGACCTCGACGGAGAACGGTGCAACCGGGACTCGGAAGCGATGATTCTGGAGAACCTCGAGTGGCTCGGACTCGATTGGGACGGCGACATGATCAGGCAGTCGGAAGACATCGAACGCCACCGCGCTTCAGTCGTCAAGGCTGCCGATTCGGGCCGCATCTTTGAATGCGATCGATCGCGACGGGCACTTCGCGAAGCCTCAGAAGCACTCGGCGCACCACACGAAGGAGCCCCGAAGGCACGATCAACATTCGAGCTGAGGCCATCGAACATGCAGCTCTATCGTTTTTCGCAGGGACCGCACAACCATCGAGCGGCGATCGCGAAAGGCCGCTGCACCATTGAAGATCGGATCCTGGGCACGTATTCGTGCGATCCGCTCGACATGTTCGGTGACCCGATCGTATGGACGAGACGGGACACGCCTTCCTATCAACTGGCAGTCGTCCTCGATGACGCGCACCATGGAGTGACCGATGTCATTCGTGGAGAGGACCTGCTGCCATCGGCCGCACTTCAGGTCCGCCTCGCCGAATTGTTCGAGGTGCCATCGCCTCGTTGGTGGCATGTCCCCTTGATGAGGGACCATGAAGGCCGAAGACTGGCCAAACGCGATGACGACGAGACGCTTTCTCAGATGAAGAGCAGAGGCGTCCGCAGCATGCATGTCATCCAGCATCTCGCCGCAAGCTGCGGTTTCAGCGAGCCGCATCCAAGAACTGCCACCGAATTTGCCGAAAAGATCGAACATGAGTCGATCGTGTCTTGGGCACGACAAGCCAGCGAAGAAGACGGCGACCGCCTGCCGGCAGACATCCAGGAACGTCTCAAGGAATCCCCCTCATGATCACTCTTGAAAGAACGGCGCAATGGCTTTTCACACTGACGGTGGGACTTGCCCTGTCGGCCTGCGGGTGCGAAACCGGACCGACGCAGACCCTGGTCATCGCCGGGGAGACGTTCACACTGGAAGTGGTCAGCACGGAAGAAACCATTCAGCTCGGGATGGGAGGTCGGGAGAGCATCGCACGCGACGGTGGCATGCTGTTCGTCTTTCCGGAACCCCGCTGGAGGCGCTTCTGGATGAAGAACTGCCTGATTCCACTCGACATCATGTTTCTCGATGGCAGGGGCCGAATCACGGCGATTCACCAGATGCCGGCTGAACCCCTCCAGCAGGAGACGGAAACGCTTGCTGAGTATGAGGATCGACTGACCGGATACAAGAGCGTGCTGGCGGCACAGTACGCCATAGAGCTTGAATATGGCCGAATCGCCGAATTGGGACTGAAAACAGGCCAGAAGATCGAGATGCCGCTCGATTGCCTCAAGAAGCGTCTTCCTTGACCCGATGACTCCAGGGGGAAGCTGCCGGTTCGAAAACCGGCATTCCGCCAGGAAACACCATCATCGGGAGCATCCGTGCAGGAAGACAGAATCCTCATCCTTTCCAAGACGGCCGGCACTCATGTCGACGGCGACGCCTGGTTGATTGAATTCAATGCCGGGCTCGCGGAAGCCGGGCTGCCCCTCTCGACCTTGCACCGTTTCGCCGATGAGGCCTGGCCTCCGTGCATCGATGGGAATGCATGCGGGATCGTCGTGTTTCCCTCCGAGGATGCGACACCTGAGAGCGCGCTCGCGGAAGCGACTCGAGAGGTGATGAAACAAGCAGACGGACAGGACCTTCCGATCGTGGTGCTCTCCGATCATCAACCCCGAGCAGTCTCGGCGGGGATCGTCGGTCTGACAGTCCTCCCGTCGAACACGTCGGTCCGCACGACGAGTGCCGTGATGCGCGGCATGATCTCCAGCTGGGAGATGATTCACGGACTGCGCATGCAGAACGAGGTGAACGGCCGACTCATTGAAAGCGTCACCGAGGAGATCGACCTGATGGACGAGGAACTGCAGTCGGCGATGCTGGTGCAGAAGGCGCTTCTTCCCCGGACCCTGCCGAGTTCGCATGGCATGTCCATGGCTGCATTCTGGAGACCCTCTTCGTATGTCTCCGGCGATTTCTATCAGGCACGAATGCTCGATGAGAATCGCATGGGCGTGTTCCTCGCCGACGCCGCCGGACATGGCGTGGCGTCCGCCCTGATGACGATGATCATGGCCAAATCCTTCGAACCCCGCTCGGAAGACGGTCGAATCCGCACGCCCGGCGAGGTGATGAGATCTCTCAACGATGCTCTCTGCCAGATGGAACGATCACGTTCCAGATTCGCCACGGGGCTCTACATGACCATCGATTGCCGGGATGGCTCGCTTTCCTACAGCACCGCGGGGCACCCCCCACCGATGATCCTCGGGAGCGATCGAATCACCGCGATGAATATTGAAAACGGCGGGCCGGGACTCGGGATCTTCGAGGATTCGGAGTTCGAAACGATGCATGGACGGCTCGAACCGGGCCAAAGTCTGCTGGTCTATTCAGATGGTTTCGAACAGGCCTTCCCCATACCGGACGTCCCGGACGAGGCCCTGCATCTGCCCAACAATGCATACCTGAGAGTCTTCAAGTCTCTCTCGGAACTCGGTGACCCCGGGGCCATGATCGAACGACTCGAAACGGCCATCGATGCACGCAGAGGCTCGCTGAGACAGAAGGATGATCTGACCCTGCTGTGCCTCCACCATGCCGAAGCATCCGCTCAAATCGAAGTTGCCTGACATCGACTGACATTTCCACCGCCGGTCGGCCTATCCTGAACACATGTTCACAGGATTGATTCAACACATGGGAACGATTCACGACCGGACGGATGAAGGCAATGTGACCCGCCTCACCATCGCCAAGAATGGCTGGACGCACGATCCGGATCATGGCGATTCGATCGCCGTCAACGGCTGCTGCCTCACGGTGGTCGAGAAGACCGAAGACCATCTCGAGTTCGACATGGTGCGCACGACTTCCACGACCACGACCCTCGCCACACTCCCGACCGGATCGGCCGTCAATCTCGAACATGCCGCGACACCGACCACTCTTCTTGGGGGTCATCTGGTCCAGGGCCACGTGGAATCGACCGGTACGGTTCTGGAAAATCGCGAAGAGGATGGCCGCGGCTGGATCCTCAGCGTCGAAACCAGTGAAGAGCTTGCAAGATTTCTGATCAAAAAAGGGTCGATCACGGTCGACGGAGTCTCACTCACGATCGCGGAAACGGCCGACCAGAGGCTTGAAATCGCACTCATTCCGGAAACTCTGGAGAGAACAACGCTCTCCGAGCTCCAGAAGGGCGATCTGGTGAATCTCGAAGCAGACTGTCTGGCCAAGATGGTTTCAGCGCTTCTGGAGCGTACTCCACCCGTCACCGGTTGACGCTTCAGCTTCTGATTCCGATACTGACCGGATTCGAATCGGGGGAATGTGATTCTTCCGGCCGATTAGGAGCCCCACTCATGTCAGGAACCCACCGAATGATCTCCAACGAATCGACCCTCCGGCACATGCGCACGATGACGATTGCATGCACCCTCGCCGCCATCACCGCCTGCGGTCTTTCAGCCTGCAAGAATCCGAACAGAGCGGATCGGTTCCGGGATTCCAATGCCAGTTCGATGCGGGCTCCGGCACCGACCCCGGCACCGAGAGTCGAAGCCGAGGCCAAGGCCTCAGCGAAGAGCGGGACGCCTGCGAAGACCTCGACGGACAGGATCATCGCCATGGCCGATCAGTCACGACTGATCAGCACGGACTCCAGCAGCCAGCTGGGACTACGAACCATCTGGCAGTCCACGACCGCGGGTTCCGGAACCTTCGGCATCGACTCGATCCATCGCATCGGAGATGAACTGATCATCTCGGATCGAAACAACGTCCTCACCGACCTGCGTCTCGACAATGGCGAGGAGATCTGGAAGGACGGCTCGCTGCCTCGCAAAGAAACCATCTTCGGCATCGATCTCTTCAATGTGAACGGACGGGACTTCTACTACGTCACCACCGACACCGACGTGTTCGTGATCGCAGCCGAGACCGGATACATCGTCAACAGACAGAACATGGTGCGAATCCCCGACACCACGGTCATTCGTGCCGGCGAGAACCTCATCTTCGGAACGGCGAGCGGCCGAATCGTCTGGCACAACACCAGAGTCGGATACGAACTCAAAGCCAACAAGCTCGACAGCGGAATCGTCAACGGACCCATCAGAGTCGGGAAGAACATCCTGGCGGTCAGCATCGACGGAGAAGTCATGCTGATGAGCGCGAGTAGCGGCCAGCGCTTCTGGCGCAAGGACCTGAAGGTCGGCGTACGCAGCGCCCCCACCGCATCCAAGGACGCCGCGTATCTGGCGGATCAGGGACAACGATTGACCTGCATCGAACTGGAAAGCGGCCAGAAACTCTGGCAGTTCTTCAGTCCGAGCCCGTTCGTGGGAGGCCCGGTCACCATCGGCGACCGCGTCCTGCAATTCTCCGAATCCGAAGGGCTCAGCTGCTTCGATGCGCTCCCACTCAACGCACCACAAGGCCGAAGACTGTGGTCGAATCCCAACATCCGGGGTGAGATCGTGACGGCGCTCGGGAACGACATCCTGGTGTGGGATGAAGACCGACACATGCTTGCACGCATCGATTCCGATCGTGGTGATCTCAAGTCATCGATCACACTCCCGATGGTCTCGATGGTCAAGGCGAGCCGTGACGCTCAAGGCGACCTGCTCCTGATCGCCGCCTCGAATGACGGCCGACTCCAACTCTTGGAATCCAAGAATTAAATGACGGACCTCGCCCCAGTATGCAGAGCGCTTCTATCGGTCAGCGACAAGACCGATCTGATCCCCTTTGCAAGAGCACTCGAAGGCCTCGGCGTCGAGCTGATCTCCACCGGAGGAACGGCACGTGCGATCGAAGAGGCCGGGATCTCGGTGAAGACCGTGGAATCGATCACGGGTTTTCCCGAGATGATGGACGGTCGAGTGAAGACGCTCCATCCAAGAGTCCATGGAGCCGTCCTGGCCAGACGGGACGAGGCCAGCCACGTCGCCGCACTCGAAGAACATGACATCACGCCGATCGACCTGGTCTGCGTGAATCTCTACCCGTTCGAGAAGACGATCCGTCAGGAGAACGTCAGTGACGACGAAGCGATCGAACAGATCGACATCGGTGGCCCGTCGATGCTTCGATCCGCCGCCAAGAACCATGACTTCGTGACCGTGGTCACCAATGCGAGCCAGTACGACCACGTGATCCAGCAGCTTCGTGACAACGAAGGATGCACCACCAAGGCACTCCGCAGCGAACTTGCGGCAGCGGCGTTCAGCCGGACCGCGGAATATGACGCGGCCATAAGTGCCTGGATGGGACACAAATCGGAAGCGCTCTTTCCCGATGTGCTTCAACTCTCGTTCGTGGCACGTGAAAGTCTCCGGTACGGCGAGAACCCCCACCAACGCGCGGTGCTCTACGCCGATCCCGCTCCCAGCGGTGCGGATGTGGCATCAGCCGATCAACTCTGCGGAAAGCCACTTTCCTACAACAACATTCTCGATGCCGCGGCGGCACTGGAGCTGGTGCAGGATCTGCGGGATCTCCATCCCGACAAGACGAACGTCGCCATCATCAAGCACACCAACCCCTGCGGGACCGCGGTCGCCGAGGCGGCCTCCGAGGCGTTCGAAAACGCCCACGCTGGTGATCCGATGGCCGCCTATGGTGGCATCGTCGCGATGTCGAGTGACATCGACCTGCAAGCGGCACGACAGATGACGGAGACATGCCGTTTTCTTGAAGTGGTGATCGCGGAACGATTCTCGGAAGAAGCCGTCGCCGTGTTCAGTGAGAAATGGGCCAACGTCAGACTTCTCGCGACCGGGGATCTCAGAAGACCCAGCCGCACTGAAGTGATGTATCGAAGCATTCCAGGCGGTCTGCTCGCTCAGGAGCAGGATCGTTCCCCGGTCAAGCCGGATGACTTCCGTCATGCCGCAGGACCGAAGCCATCAGACATCATGCGGCGTGACGCCGGCATCCTGGCCACCGTGGTGAAACATCTCAAATCAAACGCCGTGTGCCTGGGACGAAACGGCGCACTGCTCGGCGCAGGTGCCGGCCAGATGGATCGAGTGGCCTCCTGCCGGATCGCCATCGAAAAAGCAGGCGCCGGCCTTCAAGGCGACGGGCCTGTGATCGCGGCGAGTGATGCCTTCTTCCCGTTTCCAGATGGCCCGGAACTTCTCATCGAAGCCGGTGCCACCTGCATCGTGCATCCGGGTGGTTCGAAGCGGGATGAAGCCACCTTCGAGCTCTGCGAGGCTCGTGGCGTGACCTGCCTGCTCACCGGCGTCCGCCATTTCAGGCACTGAGGATCAAAATACGGCCTGAAGCGGCAAAAAAACGGCTTGAAGCTGTTTTGACGGCTTCTTCCTTGTGGCTTCATCAAATCCGCCTAGAATGACAGCTGAGAGATTTGAGAGTTAGAAACAAGAGAATACGCGCGCGTCTTCTTCCTGGGAAAAGGGAGAAAGCTGAGCTTCGTCATGAATCGACTCCCTGTCGCATGCCTCACTGGAGCATGCCTTGCAACCGCCTCCCTCGGTGGTGCAGTCATGGGTGACGTCTCCGACTTCAACACGACTCTGAATGCCTTGAGTGGTTCGGAGTTCCAGTTGGTCGACACGTTCTCCATCCTCTACGACCTTGACACTGCCTACATCGACACCGATCTCGACAACTCACCCGACTTCACACAGGATCTGGGGCTGGGACAGTATCTGGGCGACTACCTCGATCCCGAACATTATGTGCTCGACTTCGCAATCCCAGGCACCGGAACGGATCTGAAGCCCATGTACATGGGAAATGAACTCACGGGAGCCGCGAGCGTTGCCTGGAGACTCTCCTACGCGACGACTCCAGGTGATGCTTCAAGCATCTACAGCACGATCCTGTCCGGTTCAGCGACATCAATCGGTGGCGGCCTGATTCTTGACATCACCGATGGTCTGGAATGGCCCGTCAGTGGACTGGGCCCGGATAACGGGTTCGCACATGCAGGCTTCAAGATCGTTGATTTCGACAGCTTCACCTTCACCTACGGTGGTGGACCAGGAAACCCGTTCACGCTCGAAGCGAACGTCATCCCGGCTCCAGGTGTGCTGGCCCTTCTCGGACTGGGCGGCCTCGCCGCTCGACGCCGACGCAACTGATCTTTCAGTGAACGGGGCACGCCTCGGACAGCTGATTCAAGCAAATCAAGGCCTCCGGTCGTCTTTCGACCGGAGGCCTTGCTAGTATCTGGAAACCACTTTCGCTCCAATCGCATCGAATGAGGAATGCGTCTGATGTCCAAGAAACCGTCACTCGACCACCCCACGCTGAAGCACATCAAGAAGGCTTTTCCTGATGTCCCCTTCAAGGCGTCCGAATTCCGCGGGATGACGACCCTCGTGGTCGAAGGTGAGCATCTCCACGACGTGGCACGGTTCCTCAGAGACGCGCCCGAGTGCGACTACGACTTTCTCTCGGACGTCATCGGCATCGACTACCTCGACTACCCGGTCAAGACCCCCGGACGCTTCGCGGTGGTCTACCTGCTCTCGAGTGGCCAGCACGACGATCTCTTCACCCTGAAGACCTTCGTCGACCCTTCGGTCGACACCTCGGGCATCGATTTCGATCCCACCCTGCAGGTCGACTCGGTCACCGACATCTGGCCCGGAGCCGAGTGGCGCGAGCGCGAGGTCTACGACATGTACGGCATCCGTTTCCTGAATCATCCCGACCTGCGCAGGATCCTGATGTGGGAGGAATTCCCCGGGCACCCGTTGCGCAAGGATTTCCCGCTGCGAGGCCGCGGCGAACGCGAACACTACAAGACCCTCGATCGCGAATCCCGCTGATCGTCAAACGCATTGTGGAGTAGAGCAACGATGACCAAAGCCGTCATTCTTGGTTGTGGCAAAGTCGGTTCCGTGATGGCAAGAGACCTTGCCGAGACCGAAGGCTGGGAAGTCCTCTCGGTGGACCCCTCCGAGGAGTCACTGAAACAGGTCGCGGGAAGACCGGGCATCGAGACCCGCGTCGCCGACTGCTCCGATCAGAAGATCGTGACGGAGCTCGCTGAATCACATGACATCGTGATCGGCGCCCTGCCGAGTTTCCTCGGCTACGCCGCGATGGAATCGGTGGTGAAGACCGGAACCTCGATGTGCGACATCTCCTTCATGACCGATGAATTCCGTGACCTCCACGACCTCGCGGTGAAGAACGACTGCACCGTCATCGCCGACTGCGGCGTGGCGCCCGGCATGAGCAACATCCTCTCCGCCTGGGGCGTCTCGAAACTGGACCGTGCCGACATGGTCGAGATCCTGGTGGGCGGCCTCCCCCGCGAACGGCACCTCCCCTGGGAATACAAGGCGGGCTTCTCGCCCTACGACGTGATCGAGGAATACGTGCGACCCTCTCGAGTGGTCGAAAACGGTGAGATCGTGATCAAGGAAGCGTTGACCGAACCCGAGCCCGTCACCTTCGACGGCGTGGGAACCCTTGAAGCCTTCAACACCGACGGGCTTCGCTCGCTGGTCGACACGCTCGACGTTCCGAACATGCGTGAGAAGACGATGCGCTACCCCGGACACATCGATCTGGTCCGTGCCATGCGTGACACCGGTCTTTTCAGCGAGGAACCGATCGAAGTCGATGGCGTGATGGTCCGTCCCCGCGCACTCGTCGCCAAGCTGCTTTTTCCGAAGTGGACCTTCGACCCGTTCGAAGAGGACCTCACCGTGATGCGTGTGACCGTCGAAGGTGAACTCGACGGCGTCGACACCCGCTTCCGCTGGGATCTGCTCGACCGACTCGACCCTGAAACAGGATTCACCAGCATGTCACGGACCACCGGCTTCACCGCCACCGTGGTCGCGGCCATGATCGTGGAAGGAAGTCTCGCCCCGCGCGGCGTCTTCGCTCCCGAACAGATCGCCACCGAAGACGGCTTCCTCGACCGACTCATGGACGGACTCGCCAGCCGAGGCGTCACCTACGAAGCCCATCTCGAATCCAGGGACTGATCGCGAACACGACAGCTCCGGCACTTCGAGGCATTTCGGATCGCAAGGAGGCGAACCGTGCCCGGCGAGACCACCGAACATCTCGAACTGAAGCGACTCGCCGTCGAATGGCTGCGCAGACTCGGCTGCACCGCCGTGGCGACCGAGGTCCGCTGTCCGATCTCGCGCTGGCGGGTCGACGTCGCCGGATGGTTCGAAGGTGAACACGAACAAGTCAACGGAACCGGCCCTCTCTTCGCCGTTCATGAAAGTGAACGCGGCATCGCACGCGGACGCACCGTGATCATCGAGTGCAAGCAGGCCCGCTCCGATTTCCTGCGTGACGATGCCAATCAGAAGCGACTGCTTCAGACTCGCGAGCACCTGGAGAAACGTCGTCGGGAGATCGAGGAACAACGAGTGAAGCCGAAAGAACCGCACCTCCGACGCTCGGGGTCGGCCCTGTTTCCAGAACTCGAGACCTGGGACTTCGCGGCCAGCAGGATCGACTCATACCGAAGAGTCCTCAGGGAACTGAAGAATGTCGAACGCAAACTGCACGGCGAGACGAAGTTCGAGCTTCTCACCCGCTACCGACTCGCGGATCATCTCTACCTCTTCACGCCGAGCGGCCTGATCAAACGCCCCGAACTTCCCCGAGGATTCGGTCTGATCGAAGCGAGCGGCATGCGTCTGCGCCACCCGATGCCGATCGACCCGGAGGCCCCCCTGCCGATCTCCGAGCGTTTCAGCGCCGAACCTCTCGAGTGCGAGGAGAAACACCGGGTTCGATTGCTCCGAAACATCGCGATTGCAGCCTCTCACGAAGCCCATCCAAGGCCCAGACGTCCAATCTCCTGAATGAGTGGCCTCAGCTCCCGCAGTGCGGTATCCTTCGCGATCTTGAGGCCCCTTCGTCTAGTCAGGTCCAGGACGCCAGGTTCTCATCCTGGCAACAGGGGTTCGAATCCCCTAGGGGTCATTCCACCGCAAGTCGCCTCGATTCCGAGGCGACTTCGTGCATGCCGGACCGATAGATCCTTCAGGATCTCAGACGGTCCGCCCATAGCCCCCGTAGCTCAGTTGGATAGAGCAGCTGACTTCTAATCAGCAGGTCCCAGGTTCGAATCCTGGCGGGGGTGTTCGCGTGGTGCGCTGCTCCGACGCCTCGATCACTCGTCGCAGAGACCCCAGGCACTCAGAAGCAGCGTGAGATCGGCGCCACCGACGACACCATCCTGATCGATGTCAGCCTCGGAATCGGCACCCTCCCAGGCGTTCAGCAGTCGTGCGAGATCGCCACCACCGACCACGCCGTCGCCATCGATGTCCGCGGGACATGGAGCCTCTTCTGAGGGCAGGACCACCACCCATGCTTCCTGAAAGAAGAAGACATCCTCGTAGCCCCAGCCACAGATCACCCGCCCGTCAGCACTGATCGATTGCGCCGCGGCCAGAGTGAAGTTCGCGGGAATCTCGGCTCCGCGTTCGTTGAGATACGACTTGAGACCGACGTAGCCGGTCTTCGCCGTCCAGATCGTCGCTTCGAACGTCTGCCCCCCTGCGAACCCTTCACGCTGGAACCCCACGATCATGCCACCGTCTTCCGTGACATCAAGCGC
The DNA here is from genome assembly GCA_902521645.1 of Planctomycetota bacterium. Classification (GTDB taxonomy): domain Bacteria; phylum Planctomycetota; class Phycisphaerae; order Phycisphaerales; family SM1A02; genus UBA8087. The sequence continues at coordinate 13,368 of CABYSN010000002.1, read as the reverse complement.
GCCTCCGGTGACCGGAGACTGCTGGCTTGGCAGCAGACCGAGCAGTTCGAACCGATCGCCATCACGGATGACGAAGGCACCGGACGTCGCATTGCTCGAACCATCCGCGGAGCCCACCAGAATCGAGCCATCACCATTGGAGCCATTCACTTCGCCGTACCCCGATGCGTTCCCCGGCGTACCGAGCAGGACGAGACTCTCACTCCAGAGTCCGGTGATCGGATTCTCGCTCCAGATCGCGGCACGACGTCCGCCGTTGCTCGCTTCGTCCCAGCCGCCGATGACGGTGCCGTCACCGGAAATGGTGTCCGCACGAGATGAATTCGGTCCCGACTGCGGCAGTGCCGACATGCCGCCGGACTGCGTCCAGAGAAACGCTCCGGCACCGCACCCGTTCCAGCCGAGTCCGACGCAGCGCGTGCCGTCCGACGAGATGTCGTACGCACTTGAAAGACTGGAGTCGCATCCGGAGGGGCCCAGTCCGCCGAAACTCGACCAACCGAGACCGGGGGTGTAACGGCCCGCGGAGTCACCGAAGACATTCGACACGTCCCCCACGATCCGACCACCGTCTTCACTCGCAGCGATGCCGGCGATGCCGCCGATTTCGGTCATCCCTTCGAGCGTCCAGATGAATCCCGACCCGGTGGTCTCACCAACCACCACCAGACCATCATCGGAGACACCGTTGGCCAACCCGGACGTGATCCGTTCGAAATGGACCGCATCGTCTTGTGCGAAGAGGCCTGAGACGAGACAACCAAGCACGAGAGGAGCGCCGCAATGCATGGAGAACGATTTCATGAACACACGATAAGGCAGCCCTTCGAAGGAACGCAAAGAGAAAACAAGAACGGTGAATCCACCGCTCAGGACCCCCAAAGGCATCCAGGAGCCTCCTCACTTGTCTTTTGTTCGTATCTTGTTAGGGTTCTTCTCCCATGAAAGAGCGCCTCAGACCAGCCCCAGAAACCCCTCGCCTCATCAGACCCCTGCTGTCCTCCAGGGTCGAGGCAGGATTCCCCTCCCCCGCCGATGACCACGTCGAGCGGAGCCTCGATCTCAACGAGGAACTCATCACCCATCCTGCAGCGACATTCTTCCTGCGAGCAGGTGGACGATCGATGCAGGGGGCCGGCATCCATGACGGCGACCTGCTCGTGGTCGACCGCTCGATTCCAGGCGAAAGCGGCACCGTGGTCGTGGCGGTGGTCGATGGGGAGTTCACCGTGAAACGTCTGACCAGAACCACCCGCGGAATGATCCTCGCCGCAGAACATCCCGACTACCCTCCCATCCCGATCGACTCCGAGACGGACGTCAGCATCTGGGGCGTGGTGACCTGGGTGCTCCATCAACCATGAACCGACGGGTGATGCCGATGTACGCGCTGGCCGACTGCAACAACTTCTATGCGTCCTGCGAACGCGTCTTCGATCCGAGCCTCGAAGGGCGCCCCGTCGTCGTCCTCTCGAACAACGACGGATGCGTCATCGCCCGCTCACAGGAGGCGAAGGATCTCGGAGTGCGCATGGGTGAACCGATCTTCAAGTGTCGTCAGCGCATGAAGAACGACTCGCTGGTGATCAGATCATCGAACTACACCCTCTACGACGACATGTCGCGACGAGTCGTCGAATCGATTCGGGCATTCATCCCGGACATCGAGGTCTATTCGATCGACGAAGTCTTTCTGAACCTCGAACCACTCGCAGGACGTGACGTCGATCTCATCTGCCGCCGGGCACGACGAGCGGTTCTGCAGTGGACTGGAATCCCGATCTCCATCGGGATCGGAACCACGAAAACACTGGCAAAGCTCGCGAATCGGATCGCCAAGAAGGACCCGTCGGCCCAGGGCGTCCACCGACTGCCGACGCTCGAGTCGGAACGGATCGGGCCCCTGGCCGAGACCGCGGTGGAAGACGTCTGGGGCATCGGTCGTCGGTGGGCGAAACGACTGCACGAGATCGGCATCAGAAGCGCACTGGATCTTGCGCAAGCACCTCCGGTCGAGATCCGCAGAGGATTCAACGTGGTCGCGATGCGCACCGCACTCGAGCTGCGTGGCACACCCTGCCAGGAGGTCGAGGACGTCGAAGCCGTTCGAAAGACGCTGGTCCGTTCCAGGTCCTTCGGTTCGATGATCACGGAATGGACGGACATGTCCGAAGCGATCGCATCACATGCGACACGAGCCGCGGAGAAGCTCAGAAGCGAAGGTGGACATGCCGGACGGATCTCCGTCTTTCTCCGGACCAACCGCTTCAGAGAGGATCTCCCGCAGTACGGACGTTCCGGAAGTCGCGAACTGCAACCCGCGACGAACACCACACCGGTGATCATCGCGCAGGCACTCGATCTCGGAAGACGCCTCTGGAGACCCGGATACCACTACAAGAAAGCGGGCGTGGTCCTCTGTGAACTCGAATTCGACGACGTTCAAGGCTCGCTCTTCGACCAACGCGATCATGAACGGGACACTCGTCTGATGACGACGCTGGACCGCATCAATCGGAGAATGGGTGCGGAAACGGTCCACCCGGCGGCGATCGGATTCAAGAAAAGACGCCGCTGGTCGATGCGACAGTCATTCCGATCCCCCCGCTACACCACACGATGGACCGATATCCCCAGAACCGGCCCCTGATCGGCAACCTCCCAGCCAATCGAATGCCGGCAACACTCAAAAAAACGAGCACAAGAATGCGAATTCGCAACTAAAAAAGGTGTTTTCAGCGCTTCCCTGCTATTTTTGAGGAAGCAAGGGCAGATCAAGCCTCCCCCCAGGAACGAAGGACAACAAGCCGTCAATGATTGCGATCACAGCATTTATCGTGAATACCGTCTTCCTCGCCGGCACTCCCGTTGCAGGCGATTGCCCGGCAGGTCAGGTACTTGATTGCGCCGACAGCGACTGCATCTCGGAGATCTACATTGGAGACGGTTTCTGCGACGGACCGGCGCTGGCCGACGGTGCCGACCTCTGCTGCTATGAGAATGATGGCGGCGACTGTCTGGCAAACGGTCTGGAATGCCCGACCGACGGCGGTGGCACGGGAGGCGCCGACTGTTCGAATGCGATCCCCATCTCAAGTGGCGAGACCGTCTTCGACAATTTCGCCTCCACACTGATCGTCGATCTCGTCGGCGTGTGCAATGGCGGAACAGTGAATTCGGACATCTACTACAAGGCGATGGTGTTCGCCTGGGACTGCCCCCAGGACGGCGGTTACACCGTCTCGACCTGCGGCACGGCCACGTTCGACACACGCATGGCGATCTTCGAAGGAAACTGCACGTACGAGAACGTGCTGGCCTGCCAGGACAACACGCAGGGATGCGCGATCAACACGACGACCATCGATTTTCCTGCCGTGGGAGGTGAAACCTACTACTTCTGCGTGGGATCCATCGCCGCATTCATCTCAGGAACCGGAACACTCACGATCGAACCGGCTGAGAGAAAACTCAAGGCCGTGATGGTCTGGCCGGAAGACCTCGGCGCGCCGGAAGACACCAGATACGAACTCTACGAGCCCCCGGGTTCCACGGCTTCCTGGACGACATGCCTCGCCGATGCCGAAGAGAACGGCGACGATCTGGCTTCAGCAGCCGACGCGGCCGAGGACATCGCTCTGCGTCGGACCGCGGACAGACTGAATTCGGGCGCCTGCGCCTTCGGCCTCTATCAGGAAACGAGCGCCGAAGACTACTCCGAACCGGCTGGCGGATGGCGATTCACCGATGGCACGCCGCTCGTCTTCACGAACTGGGTTGCCGGTGAACCAAACAACGCCGGAGGCGAAGACTACGGTCAAATCGGCACCGGAGGTTGGAATGACAATCTGAACGAGACCGACTGGCGTGGCTACCTCGTGAAACGACCGGGAAGCACCTTCCGATTCACCTGGGAGGAAAGCGCGGGAGGCAATGGGCACGAGTACGAAGCCTTCGGACTTGCGGTCGACATGACACTGGAAGAGGCGGTCGCCTATGCGGAAAATCGCGGCGGGCACCTCGTCACGATCAATTCGGTCGAGGAACTTCAAATGCTCCAGGCCGTCATGATTCCGGAGACCTACAGCACGCAAGGCATCGTGATCGGCCTGGTCCAGAACACCTCGTCACCGGACTATGCCGAACCCTCGGGAGGATGGGAGTGGGTGACCGGAGAGCCCCTTGATTTCACCTTCTGGAATCCCGGCGAACCCAACGACTTACCCGCCGACGAGGATTATGCGGAGATGTTCAGCAACGGCCGTTGGAATGATTCGATCGGAAGCGGGCGAGCTGAAGCCGTGATCATCGAATACGAAGAACTCGTCGATGACTGCATGGAGGATCTCGACGACGATGGAATCGTCGGCGGCTCCGACCTCTCCCTTCTGCTGGCCAGCTGGGGCATCAAGGGCGCAGGAGACATCAACGGAGACGGCACCACCAATGGAGCGGATCTCAGCATGTTGCTTGCAAAATGGGGCCTCTGCCCCTGAGAGCGGCCGATCATCGCCTGAACGAGGACACTCTCAACACAGCAGTTCCTTGAGATGCGATTCGAGCGACTCGAGCGTGAAAGGTTTCTGAAGCATGCCTTGAAAGCCATGACGCCGGTGATCCGACATCACCGGGTCGTTGCTGTACCCGCTTGCGACGATGGCACAGACGCCGGGGTCGATCTCGAGAAGTCTCTTGATGGTCCAGAGGCCATCCCGTCCACCCGCGACCGTCAGGTCGAGGAGGACGAGGTCGAATCCGGAGCCGGGCACTCCCTCGACGAACGACGCCTCATAGGCCTCGACGCATGACACACCTTCCGCGGTCTGAACCACGCTGTGTCCGAGTGATTCAAGCATGTGCGCCACGGTCCTGCGAACTTCGTCGTTGTCGTCCATGACCAGAATGCGCGCCTTCTCGGCGCATCCCACCGACAACACCTCCGGTTCGACTTCAGGCTCGAGCGACTTCACCTCGGAGACAGGGAAGGTGATACGAATGGTGGTCCCGGAACCGAGCTCGCTCTTGATGTCGAGCACGCCGGAATGCCGCTTCATGATCCAGTAGACACTGGTCAGACCAAGGCCGTTGCCGGTCTCCTTGGTGGTGAAATACGGCTCCAGAACGTGACGGAGATGCTCCCGGGGAATCCCGCAGCCGGAATCACGGATCTCGACGGAAACGCCGTCTCTGCTGCTGCGACCTCCTTCGGGGATGAAACAATCGGCGAAGACACGAATCCAGAGTTCACCACCGGACGGCATCGCCTGCTCGGCATTGATGACGAGGTTGTTCAAGACCTGATGAACCTGCGAGGCATCGATGTCGACCAACGGCAGGTCGGGATCGATGACGATGTTTCCTCGAACACGCGAACCATAGAGCGCCAGTGAGACCCCTTCGGAAACGACCGGACCAAGCTCCTTCGGTTTGCAGACCGGTTCACCTCCCTTGCTGAAGGTGAGCATGCGCTTGGTGATGGCGCTGGCCTGATGACACGCCTGGACGGCAACGTCAAGCTCCTCGGCCACCGGGCTGTCGATCCCCAACTTGCGCTGAGCGATGTTCAGACTTCCGAGAATCTTGGTGAGACTGTTGTTGAAGTCATGCGCCAGGCCGCCGGCGAGACGACCTATGGACTCGAGTCGCTGGGTCTGCAGAAGTTCCGACTCGAGTTTTCGACGCACCGTGACGTCTTCCAGACTGCCGATGATCTGCCCGCTCTCGAGCTTCTTGTGAATACGGACGAACATCCAATGCGGTCCACCATCGTGATCCATGAACCGGACCACGGGCTCCGCTTGGACAGTCTCCGCCGAATCGGCGGTCCGACCGAGAATTTCCGACCAGCGTGCGCGATCCTCCTCGAAGACATGAGTCGACATCGGGGTCCCGAGCGCCTGCTCGGCCGACAGTCCCAGACACGCATCCCAGGCCTTGTTGAGAAACAGGATCTTCTGTTCCAGGTCGATCCGAAAGACCACATCGGAAATGAAGGAAAGAACCTCGTCGGAGCTTCGCTTCGTCTCAGCAAGCTGCTCGATCAGCCTGTACTGAAATTCGACGTTGAGATCCTCACGCTCGAGCGGAACTGAATCACCGGGTTTCGGGTCTTTGGAAAAATCGTTCATTTCGAACCTGCTGTTTCACCATTCATCAGTTCCTCGAGGGTGAGAACATGCGAAAAGAGCGGAAAGACATCGGAACAGAAGAACTCCTGCTCGATGGGCGTGCGGGCTGACGTGCAATCAGAGAGCATGGTCACTTCATAACCGAGATCGAAAGCCTGCAGCGCACTGGCATGGACGCAGATCGAGGTGACGCATCCTGCGAAGATCACCTTGGTCACACCATGCTCCTGAAGCATCGACTGAAGTCGCGTGTTCGAAAAGGCGTTGAAACTCTTCTTGCCGGGAAGCTCGACGATCCTGTCACCGTAGGCCTTGATCTCCGGAATCGTCTCGGCTCCGGGCGTTCCGGTCTTGAATGCCTGGACATCACGAATCGTCTTGAGAATGCCGATCGGGTTCTGGATCTCCTCGTAGAACTCGCTGAAGACGATCGGCGTGCTGACCATGACCATGTCACTGTCCTTGAAGGCTTCGATCAGACTGATCGTGTTCTCAAGCGTGCCGCTGACGCGATGGGACTCCTCCACCACACCGTGAAGAATCCCGGATGGATCGAAGTAGTCATGCTGAAAACCAATGAGGATAAGTGCCGTGTTGCCTGCCGTACCGGTGGTCATCATTCTCTCCAGAATTCGGACATGTTCGTGAGACCTCCAGGAGGGAGGACGCTACGAGTCTGCCATCAATCAGAGCCGGGGTCCATGGGGTGAATGCCCCATGTTGGAACGAGAGTCGATTATCCGACGCAAGAGTGCCTTTTCAGGGCTCGACGGGGGTGGAAATCGACCAGAGGATCTCCACATCGGGATTCAATGCGCGGGCCGCGGCCACCCCCGATTCAGTCACACGACTGGAACCGACGAAGATTCTTCGCAGGGAGGATGAACCGACCAGACGTTCCAATCCGGAGTCATCCATCTGGGTCTCGAACAGATTCAGACGATCCAGTGCCGGGAGGGCAGCGAGCACATCGGCGGATCGAGCTGAAACCGAGGTCCCCTTCAATGTGAGATTTCGAAGCACGTCGAATCCGACGAGCGCACCCACACCTGAATCGGTGACTTCGGTATGGGCCAGATCAAGTCCGACCAGCACCGATGAGAGCGCAGTCATCGATTGAAGATCGGCATCACCGAATGGCGGATCGATGCGATGACTCAGAGACGATGCGTTGAGTTCGAGAAACTTCGAATCTCGAGCGATCGGCTTGACCGGAACCCCGCGGGCCAGCAGGACGTCCGAAGCGATCCTGATGGCGGGATCCGTTCCCACAGCGGTCGGAGCGGGCGCCTGCTCAGCGACCGGATCCACTGGTGGCTGCGTGGCCGGAGCCGGTTCGCGTACCTCGGAGGCATCCGCGGAATCCGTCGATACCGCCTTGGTGGAACCACCCTGAAGGATCCAGAGCTTGAGCAGCTCGATCTCCTGCGCGGACAAACCGGGACCGCTCGGAGGCATCGCATCATCATCATCCCTTGGAAGCGTGACCACCTCGAAGAGCACGCTTTGATCGGGCATGCCGGGAGACACCAGAGGATGTTCGTCGAGCACTCGATCGAAATCAGCCTGAGTGACGACTCGAAGACCGGCTCGGGCCCGACCGGTCGGACCGTGACATTTCCAGCAATGGGTGTCCAGAATCGGTTCGATCTGAGCGGTGAACGAGATCTTGTTCACAGTGGGCGGACCGGCCTCCGGGGCCTTCTCCTCGGAAGAACCCGACACAGGATCATCATCGCCCGAGCCGATGTCATCAGATGATTCGATTTCCGAAGAAGCTTTGGAATCAGATGTCGCGGATGTCACCGCCTCGGGCTCGTCGGCGTGATCCTCGGCGTGATCCGAGATCGAGAGTGGTTGCGCCCCGGGTTCCGGAAACAACGAGTTCAGGACGATCGACTCTCCCCAGACCAGCTCGCCACCGAAATGTGCGGCGACACCGATGAGAATCGCACAGACGAAGGTGAGCGCCCTGACGATCGAAGTCACCCATGCACGAGTACCGAACCAGGCGAAGAGCACCAGAATCGACAGCAGGAGACCGAGCAATCCTGCCGCGACGCCGAGCCACCGATGAAGTTCGAGCTGCCAGCCACGACCGTACCCCGCATCGGCCAGAGACCATCCGCTCCATGCCGAGAACATGGCCATGGACCCTCCGATGAGAAGGGCGATGACCGTGAACGAGGCCACCTTCTCCCGACGCATGATGAGACCGACCAACTCCACACCTGCAGCGACGATGATGAGCGCTATGGGAAAATGAGTGAGTACCGGATGGAGCCCGGCGAGGACCCCCCACCAATCAGGAGATGTCGCCAGGTCGACCGATGTTTCGGTCCCTGTCCGGGCGACGAGAAGATGGTGCATGAAGCTCTCGAACATGATGAACGCATGGTCTCCGGTGATTGGTAAACAACTGTATCAAAGAAAGCCCTCTGAACACCACGAATACTCGTACCATGAGGACATGTCATCGCCACACGCAGATATCGGATGGGAATCGAGACTTCCGGATGAGACCACTCCGTGGGCGGCGATGAAGATGATCTGGAAGGACCTGCTTTTCATCCACTGGAGAGTGGACCCGAAACTTCTCCAGTCCACGCTTCCGGATGGACTGGAGGTGGACACCTTCGACGGATCGGCCTGGATCGCACTGGTGCCATTCACCATGGCAGCGACGAGTCCGACATTTCTCCCACCGCTTCCGTTCGCCAGAAACTTCCATGAATGCAACGTCAGAACCTACGTCCTCAAGGATGGCGTGCCGGGTGTCTGGTTCTACAGCCTGGATGCCGCCAGCAGGATCGCCGTGTTCGGAGGACGCCACCTCTGGAATCTGAATTACGTCAACGCGAGATTCCAGGTGGAGAAGCATGATCGGACGCATGCATACCGACTGACGAGAGGTGACGGCACCGGAACGAGAATCAAATGGCGTTCAGGAGACGTCATGCCGAGGAGTGAATTCGGTTCACTTCGTCATTTTCTCACGGAACGCTACAACCTCTACGCCGCGAAGGGACGACGCCTCTGGCGAGGGGCAGTCCACCATGAACCATGGACCCTTCGACAGGCGGAGCTTCTTGAACTCGAGGACGGTCTGATCGCAGACACCGGCATCAAGACGATCGGTCCGCCGATATGCATGGCCGCCGACCCGGTGAACGTCCGCGGCTGGATGCCGAAACGGGCCTGATCACCTCAATCGTGAGCGCACACGAGTCAGACTCCCCACTCAGAGGATGACGTCCTCATCATCATTCCCGAATTCGGGCAGACCGTCGGGTGCGAGTTCCTCCTCCGGCTCGTCGATCCGTTCCTGTTCGAGAATCCGGACCGTTTCGATGCGCCATCCGTCTTCGGTGCCTCTGACCCCGAGTTCCGCCAGATACTCGTTGGTGCGTTCATGGACGTGCCCCCAGTGGGTCACGTTTCCATCGACCTGCCATCGGTAGGTCACGTCCATCAAGATCTCGGGTTGAATCGGATCAGGAGCGATCGAATCGATCTGAAGCTCGACCGGTCGGACGGCGGTCACACGGCTGACCGCACCCTGAGCCTCTTCCATCACCAGGCTTGCATAGATCGTTCGATAGAGTTCATCGAGCAGATCGCCACTGACGCTCCGATCAAGCGCGTCGTAGATGTCGGTTTCAGCGACGTAATCGAATGCTCGATAGATGTTTCCGTGGAGTGGAACCAGAATGGCTTCCGCCTCCGATGGGGTTGGAAGCCGCAATCGTTCATTGCCGGGTGGTTGGATCTGGGCCACCGCCACACCTGATCCGAAGTAGGCCACGAGCCCGGCACAGGGAAGAATGATGAAGGCGACGAGCGAGGTTCCGGATCTTCGAGAGGCCAGCAGCAGAATGGACGAAACGAGACCGATGACTCCCGTCACGACGGAAAGCATCGGCACTGACCAGGGTTTTCGCGCCTCCGGTGGCGCGATCGCCTCCAAACGTTCACTGATCGCTGTCGAGCCACTCCGCCACGACCAGACCGGCGCCTCCATGCTGAAGAAGACCGCCTCCCGGATTCCCTCGACCTGCGCCTCGGCGGCGATCGTGATCGATTCAGGAGGATCGAGTGAACTGAAGGGATCTTCGGGATAGACGTACCACTGAAGAGAGATGTCCGACGGCTCGCTCTTCAACGGCCACTCGACGTCGAAGCGCACCTTCCTGAGTCCGCGCATTCCGGTTCGAACCATCAGCGCGAGAAATGTCGTGTCGGGATCATTGATGAGCAATCCGTCGACGATCGGATTCACGGGAACGCCGTCGATCTCGGCGACGAGATCGACGTCTGCCCATCGCTGCAGGGCATCGAGAAGCGCGGGTCCTTCCGCCGGGTCGATTCGATCAGGCAGTTCCCTTTCGAAATCCAGGGCGTCATCGAGAAAGACGATGTTCATCGTGACCTGCATTCGCAAGGCATCAGGATCGAGAGACAACTTCAGATCGACGTGAGGACCATCGACCGGATCCAATTCCACACGAGCATGAGCCGCCGACGAGAGACACATCAGGCAGCAGACGATGGCGGTCAGATGATGCATTCGAAATCCGGGAGTGGTACGAGTGAAGAAAAGTGCTGAAAGAGGCATCAAACGCTCCTGCCGGTCCTGATTCCGCCGTTTGAAGCAAAAGGGGGGAACCGAAACGGAGTTTGGCGGAAAAGGGTCCTGCAATAGGATACCCTTTCAGGATTGAACCATTCCCAAGACATGAGCATTTGGAGTCCCCCCGTGAGTCACAGCTGCAAGAACCCCCTGATTCGTTGGTCCCTCATCCCGGCGATCGCACTCACCGCATCCTCGTGGTCCTTCGCACAGGAACGGGAAGCCAGAGAGGATGCGCCCCTTTCCGACATCTTCCGAGCCTCCCCGGAAGACGTCCGTGAATATCAGGAACATCTGATCATCCTGGCAAGCCCGTGGATGGGTGGACGACTTCCAGGCACTCGTGGCGCCGAACTGGCCCGGGAATACGTCGAATCACAATTCAAGGCCCGCGGGCTCAAGCCGGTCATGAACGTCACGGAAGATGGCGGCGCGGGATACCGACAGCCGTTTCCGCTCGGAAGCTCGTCGGATCTCGTCGAGATCGGGCTCAGCACCGGAGACTACGAATTCGAACTCGATACCGACTTCGTCATGACCGAGATGGGCGCGGATGCAGGCATCACGGCTCCGGTCACGTTCGTCGGATACGGGATTGAAACAGGACCCGAGGAGTTCTCGAGCTTCTCCGAGGAAGATGACCTCACCGGAAGAATCGCCGTTCTTTTCCGATTCGAACCGATGGACGAAGAGGGCAAGAGTCTCTGGGCCGAGAGTGGCTGGTCCTCACGTTCCACCTTCGATCGAAAATTCCGAGCCGTCACCAAGCGAAATCCCGCAGGCATCATCCTCGTCAACCCTCCCGGAGCGGACGACCGGAGAGCCGGCTCGCTCTTCAACAGCTCGCAGCGGATGGTCGACGACGTGCCGGTCTTCATGATGACCCCTGAATCCGCAGAGCAGCTCCTCAACGGCGAGAGCGACGAGAAGAGATCCATCGAAGAATGGCGAGCGTTGGCTGACACCGGAGAAGGTGGAGCGATCGACATCGATGACGTCATGGTGACCATGATGGGCCGACGTGAGATCACCAAGCTCTACGGAGAGAACGTGCTCGGCATGATCGAAGGTCGTGGCGACATCGGGGACGAGTACGTCGTGATCGGCGCGCACATCGACCACCTTGGAATGGGAGACTTCGGAAGCAATGAAGGCCCCGCGGGCAAGGGCAAGTTCCACCCCGGAGCGGACGACAACGCTTCCGGAGTCGCAGCGCTGATCATGCTGGCGGAATCGTTGCAGACTGCCTACGACGAAGCGCCGGAGGACATGCCCCTTCGCGACATCATCATCATCGCCTTCGATGGCGAGGAATCGGGACTGCATGGCTCACGCTTCTATGTGAACAATCCCGCTCAACCGCTCGAAGACCTGAACCTGATGATCAACTTCGACATGATCGGTCGAATCGAGAACGATCGCAGACTCAGCATCTCGGGAACGGGCACCGGCGAGGGCATGAGTGATTGGGCACGCCCGCTCTTCGAAGCTTCCAGCCTCGAGATCGTCGAATCGGAAGCGTCAAGCGGCGGAAGCGACCACTCGGAATTCCTGAGCAAGAGAGTTCCGATCCTCTTCGCGATCACTCCATTCCCCCTTCACAACGACTACCACACCTCGAGGGACACCATCGACCTGATCAACTTCGAGGGTGGCACCGAAACCGCCAAGCTCTTCCATGAACTCGCCTACAAGGCGGCGAGCACTCCGGAGAAGATGGAGTTCACGAGCACCCGGAGAAACCGCGGAGGCAGTGACACCGTCAGAGCAAGACCGCGCAACATGCCCAAGGTCCAGCTCGGCATCAGATCCACCACCGACGAAGGGGAACCCGGACTGCGAATCGTCTTCGTCACCGATGAATCGAGCGCCGCCCTGGCGGGTATCGAGGTCGGTGACCGCATGGTCCGATGGGGCGACAACGAACTGCGCGATCGAAGCGTGCTGATCGATCAGCTGCGCAAGCATGAACCGGGCGAGGTCGTCGAGGTGGTCGTGATCCGGGACGGCGAGGAAAAGACGCTCAAGGTGGAACTGCTCCCCCGAGGCGAATGATCCGAAAGGTCATTTTTCACGAGCAGCGGGATCGGATCCACGCCTCACCGCGCGAGCGCGTGAGATCGCACTGGATCCGAACCGCTCGATGATCGTATCGGTGGTCTCGTCGATGACACGGTCACGATCGGACCCACTCGCTTCGAAAAGCCCCACCTGCCCACTCCGGTCCAGCCCGCTCACACTGAAACCCAGCAATCGAACCGGCTGAAAACCTTCCAGACACCAGCTTTCGAAGATCGAACGACCGATCTCCCAGAGGGCACGAGTGCTCTCGGTCGGCTGATCGATGGTCCTGGATCGGGTGATCGTCTGAAAGTCGCCGAACCTGATCTTCAAGGTCACCCGAGTGGCTTTCGCCTCCGAACGGCGCAGACGTTCGGCGACCTGCTCGACTTCTCCGAGAAGAATGTCACCGAGCAACTCGCGCTCGGAGATGTCCTCGGAAAAGGTCCGCTCCTGCCCGATGCTTTTCGAAGTCCGCTCGGAGACCACCGGGCGTTCATCGATTCCGAGTGAAAGCTCGTGAAAACGTCGCGCGGACTCACCGAAGAG
>CABYSN010000001.1 GCA_902521645.1 Planctomycetota bacterium | reverse complement strand
GAATGTCGTCCGGTAGTTGGTGATGTTGGCTTCGACCTGGTCACGATCGAGGAGCCTGCGTTCCTCGCTCTTTCCGGAAGGGTCGCCGATCAGACCGGTGGCACCGCCCATCAAGGCGAGCGGTCGGTGCCCCGCACGCTGCCAGTGCGCGAGCATCTTGATCGGAAGGTAGTTTCCGATCGTGAGCGCCTGCGCCGTCGGATCGAAGCCGCAATAGGCGACTCGCCCCGGCGTCGAAAGATGAACGGCGAGATCATCCGAGGTCGTCGAGTGCAGGAGACCCCGCCAGGACAGTTCTTCGAGAAAAGCGTTCACGCGGGACTCCTGAATGCCACCCGCATGAGAGGTGCGGGGTTCGAGAATGCAGACTCAGGCGAGTGCTGCGGACTTGCTCTCTATATCGGCGAGAAGTGCGTGCCAACTGTCATCGAACTTCGAGGCACCCTCGACCTGGAGCTGCTCTCCGGAGGCGTCGAGGTCGACACCTGATGCGGCGATCCTCTCCAGCATCGCCAGTCCGAGCGACCCGTCGGGAGGAAGCGGACCATCGAGCGTCCCATGATCGAAGAAGGCCTTGAGCGTCTTGTCCGGCATGGTGTTCACCGTGTCGGGCGCGGCGAGACCGCTGACATAGAGACAATCCGAGAGTTCGGGATCCTTGGTTCCGGTCGAGGCGAAGAGCAGACGCTGACGAAGCGCACCCTTGGCTTCGAGCGCCTTCCAGCGTGGCGATTCATGCCAGTCGACGTAGGCCTTGTAGCAGGCACCGCCGATGGCAAGTCCACAGGTGTTCTTGAGCGCGTCGGGAAGTTTCGGCGAGACGAGGACGTCCCATCGCGAGATGAAGAGCGATGCGACGGAACATCCCTCGACACCGAGACCCGCTTCGACACGACGCTCCAGACCACGCGTGTAGGCCTCGGCCGCACGCAGGTAGTGTTCGACCGAGAAGATCAGCGTCACGTTCACCGGAATTCCAGCGAAGGTCAGTTCCTCGATTGCGGGAGCTCCTTCAGGAGTGCATGGAACCTTGATGTAGAGATTCTCGCGCTCGGCCTTCGCATGCAGCTTCTTCGCCTGATCGATGGTCGAGGCGGTGTCGTTGGCGAGCAAAGGAGAGACCTCGAGCGAACACCAGCCGTCGAGACCATCGGTCGACTCATGGAGCGGGGCGAAGAGATCACAGGCGCGGCGGAGATCCTCGATCGCCAGCTCGAAGAAGAGCGCTTCACCGGTCAGACCGGCTTCCAGATGCTTCTTGATGGAATCATCGTATTCCTGACTGCCCGCGATCGCCTTCTGGAAGATGGAGGGATTGCTCGTGAGTCCGGTCACCGACATCGTCTCGATGAAACCCGCGATCGTGCCTTCATTGAGCATGTCGCGAGTGATGTTGTCGAGCCAGATGCTCTGTCCCATTGCGTGAAGATCTGCGGTTGCTGGCATGTCGGTTTCTCCGTGTTTGAGTGAAGAACCGAGTATATCCCAAAGCGGAAACAGGAGAGACCCACCCTCAATGCAGGCTGTGATAGCCTGATCGCACAGACCCCCAAAGGAGCCACCGGCATGACGATCGAAACTACGGATCATTCACTCACGCAGCGTGCGGAATGGAAAGCCCTCGAAGCCCATTTCGAGAGCATGAGCGAAACCACCCTGCGGGATCTCTTCGCGGCGGATTCGTCACGGGGCGAGACGCTTTCCGCGGATGGCGCGGAACTGTTCTTCGACTATTCGAAGAACAGACTCACCTCCGAGACGATCGGAATGCTGATCGATCTCGCCGAGGCATGCGGACTTCGGGAGCGGACGGAGCGGATGTTCACCGGTGACAAGATCAACACCACCGAGAACCGAGCCGTGCTGCACACCGCACTTCGGTCGCCGAAGGGCGCGGTGATCGAGGTCGATGGCGTGAACGTGGTGCCGCACGTGCATGAGGTGCTGGATCGGATGAGCGCTTTTTCCGACCGCATTCGCTCGGGGGACTGGACCGGGCACACCGGCAAGCGGATCAAGAACGTGGTCAACATCGGAATCGGAGGGAGCGACCTGGGTCCGGTGATGGCGTACGAAGCCTTGAAGCCGTTCAGCGATCGATCCATGACATTCCGTTTCGTCTCCAACGTCGACGGCAACGACTTCGCCGAAAAGACCAGGGATCTCTGCCCGGAGGAGACGCTCTTCATCATCTCGAGCAAGACCTTCACCACTCTTGAAACCATGACCAACGCCCGCACCGCCCGCGACTGGTCGCTGGCGGGACTCGGGGGGGATGATGCGGCCGTCGCCAAACACTTCGTGGCGGTCTCGACAAATGCGAAGGGCGTTGGAGCCTTCGGAATCGACACTGCGAACATGTTCGGATTCTGGGACTGGGTCGGAGGTCGCTACTCGATGGACTCCGCCATCGGGCTCTCCACGATGCTGGCCATCGGTCCGGACCACTTCCGAGAGATGCTCGCAGGGTTCCACGAGATGGACGAACACTTCAGGACCACCCCCTATGAGCGGAATCTTCCCGCCCTTCTGGGCCTGGTGGGACTCTGGAATCGCAATTTCCTCGGATGCGACACCGTCGCGGTGCTGCCGTATGACAATGAACTCTGCCGCTTCAGTGCCTACCTGCAGCAGCTTGAGATGGAGTCGAACGGCAAGCACGCGACCCTGGGGGGCGACCGGGTCGGCTGGGACACCTGCCCGGTGATCTGGGGGGAACCCGGCACCAACGGACAGCATGCCTTCTATCAGATGATCCACCAGGGCACGAAACCCGTCCCCTGCGATTTCATCTGCTTCTGCCAACCGGCGAACCCCATCGGCGACCATCAGGACAAGCTGGTCTCGAACGTCTTCGCGCAGGCCGAGGCCCTCGCCTTCGGCAAGACCGAAGCCGAGGTCAGCAGCGAAGGCGTGGCCGAGGACCTGCTTCCCCACAAGGAATTCGATGGCAACCGTCCGACCAACGTGGTGATGACGCAGAGACTCGACCCCATGACGCTCGGAAGACTGGTCGCGCTGTATGAACACAAGGTGTTCACCCAGGGCACGATCTGGGGGATCAATTCATTCGACCAGTGGGGCGTCGAACTCGGCAAGGTTCTCGCCAAGAAGATCATTCCGGAACTCACCCAGGACGAGACGGTCACCACGCACGACTCATCGACGAACCAGTTGATCAATCGCTACCGGGCACACCGTCTCTCCTGACGGCGACGAGCAGCCCTCTTCCGATCGGCCCCTGCTTCTCGATGGAGAGTTCGAATTCCGCACCGAAAGCCCTGTGCGCCTCTTCGAGCCAGACGACGGATGGAAGAAGCAGCATCCGGTGCACTTCGATCACCCGCCGTGTCACATCGGTCCGTTCGTGTCGATGAACCCACTCGAACTCGATCTCGAGTGCATCCCCCCGCCGTTCAGCCCGAGCCGTCCGGGTCAGGATGCCCTCCTCGAAGGACGTCGACGTCCGATCCACTCTGGGCGTCTGAAAATGCTCGGCGAACAAGGGCGGCTCGATCAGGATCATTCCGTTGCATTCGAGATGACGTGCGAGCCCGGACATCGCGTTCACCAGAGCCTGACGATCAGGCAGGTACCCGAAGGCACCGAACAATGAGACGATGAGATCGAATCGTCGTCCGAGCGAAAGCGTCTCGAGATCACCAGGTTCGATGGCCCCTGCGATCCCACGCCGTCGGGCGATCGAGAGCATCGCTTCCGAACGATCCACTCCGGTGATGGTTCCATGCGAGGAGAGAGCCTCGAAATGGCCGCCGGTCCCGCAACCCACATCGAGAATGCTTCGAGTCTCGCCACAACACCCGTCATCGATCCACAATGGGGCGATTCGTTCGATTTCACGATGGCAGTCGCGGCCACGAGCCTCGTAGATCGCGTCGTACCACGTCGCAGTCTCGGTGTAGGGATGGCTTGGTTCTGAAAAGGAGGTGGGCATGATCCGAAAATAACCTCTTTTCGAACGCATGAAGGGCTCTTTCCCCGGGATCAACCGCACAAACCGACCATTTGAGCTGCCGGGACGTGCTCTTCGGAACGAGGCGGTAACGCGGCCTTCTGAATGCGTCGATCTCATGGGCGGGAGATCGCCATGCACACCGTACTGTCAGCACTGAGACATTTCATCGAGGACGATCGAGGTTCGATCGCACTGGAATACATCCTGACAGGCGCCGTCTCGGGAAGCGCCACGATGGTCAGCGGAAACCTCATCAAGGACGGTCTGGCACAGCTCGCCGAGCAAAGTCAGGCGAACCTCGACATGATGCTCCACAACCTGGGCTGAAGCGACTTCGGGCGGGTATGGTCCTTCTGAGGAACCAGCCAGATGACGCCCACCACCCCACCACCGAGAACACTCGCCATCGTCTCCTCCAGTCGAGCGGACATGGCACATCTCATCCATCCACTCAGAGCCCTCACGAACTCACCGAAGATCGAACCCGTGGTGCTTGCAACCGGCGCCGTCCTTCAG
This sequence comes from Planctomycetota bacterium, assembly GCA_902521645.1. Taxonomy (GTDB): domain Bacteria; phylum Planctomycetota; class Phycisphaerae; order Phycisphaerales; family SM1A02; genus UBA8087. The sequence continues at coordinate 70,761 of CABYSN010000001.1, read as the reverse complement.
AGTGCCTACGGCGACTCCGTGGAAAGATTCCACCAGGAAGGGCTGCGAGTCCACCCGGTGCCATGTGACCTCGAGATCGAAACAGGCGTCGACGCCGCCAGAGCCATAGGGCGTGCCACGCTCGCGTTCGCAGACGCCCTGGAGGAACTCCGCCCCGATCTCCTGATGGTCGTCGCAGACCGATTCGAAATGCTCGCACCTGCCAATGCCGCCCTGGCCATGAGAATCCCCATCGTCCATGTCGAAGGTGGTGAACGCAGCGAAGGTGCGATCGATGACGCGGTGAGGAACGCACTGACCAAGATGTCCCATCTGCACCTCGTGACGACCGAACATGCCAGAAGTCGGGTGCTCTCGATGGGCGAGGAATCATGGCGCGTCCACCGCGTCGGCGCGGCCAGTCTCGACCACCTTCTCGCAGGGGAGATTCCGAATGCGGACGAACTGACGAAGCAGCTGGGATTCGATCCCGAGCTTCCGATGATTCTGGCGGCGATTCATCCGGTCACACTGGCGGAGGATCCCGGGCATGATGCGGCTCGGTTGCTCGAGGCATTGGCAGAAATCCCCGACGAGGAGAAGACCATCCTCTTCGCGTTTCCAAATGCGGACGAAGGCTCGCGCGAAATACGAAACGCGGTCTCGAGATTCATCTCATCCAGACGAAACGCATTCATGCACACCAATCTCCCGCCGGAGACATGGCTGGGGCTGCTTCACCAATGCGAACTGGTCGTGGGCAATTCCTCGAGCGTGCTGATGGAAAGCCCCTCCATTCCGACTCCAGCCGTCTGCATCGGAGAACGGCAGGCGGGCCGTGAGCGGGCGCGAAACGTGGTCGATGCCGCACCGGAGGCCGAGTCGATCCTCAAAGCCTTCAGAGAGGCCTTGATGATGGACGGAACTGCCGTCACCAACCCCTACGGAGACGGCCATGCTTCGGAACGCATTCGACAGGTGCTTGAAGAGGCGCCTGATCGGGAGACGCTGCTGCGAAAATCGACGACGCTGCTGGATCAATCCGAGAGGTGATCACGCTGGTCGGTCGAGAATGATGAAAGGACGTCGGTGATGATTTCCAACGCCGCATCGATGTCCGCCTCGGTGGTCTCGCGGGCGAGGCTGAAACGAAGGCTGCCCCCCGCGATCTCAGGGTCGACACCCATCGCACCAAGCACGCCCGAGACTTCAAGCGAACCACTGGCGCAGGCCGCGCCTCCGGAGACCGCGAGCCCGCGCTCGCTGAACACCACGACGAGAAGCTGCGCCTGAAGTCCCGGGAACCCTATGTTCACCGTGTTCCAGATTCGAGGAGCATCCCCCCCATTGATCACCGCACCGTCGAACAATGCGAGCACCTTGGATTCGAAACGATCGCGAAGAGCGGCCCCGGCACTGCGCCGTTCGCCGTCCAACCAGTCCGCAGCGAGCTCGCAGGCGCGACCGAATCCGGCGATCGCCGCGACGTTCTCGGTGCCACCACGACGTTCCCGTTCCTGCGGGCCTCCCAACGCACGCGATTCAAGCACCACGCCCTTGCGAAGGACCAACGCCCCGGCACCCTTGGGACCGTGCAGCTTGTGAGCGGAACAGGTCAGAAGATCGATCGGAAGGGCTGCGAAGTCGCATGGCTCACGCCCGACCCACTGGACTGCATCCGTGTGAAGGAGCACGCCATGTTCTCGACAGAGTTCGCCGATCCGTTCGATGGGCTGGATCACTCCGGTCTCGTTGTTCGCCCACATCACGGAACAGAGGGCAATCATCCGCCCGTGTTCGTCGAGCAGTCTCTCGAAGCCCTCGAGATCGAGGACCCCGTTGGAATCGACCGGCAGTCTGATGATTTCGGCGCCGACACCACGACACCGCTCGATCGAGTCGAGTACCGCAGGATGTTCGGTTCCAGGACAGGCCACGATCGTCCGATCGGGCTGGTCCGCCACCACACGGCGAAAGGCTCCGAGAATCGCGAGATTCGCCGCTTCGGTGCCTCCGGAGGTGAAGACGACCTGGGATTCATCGCAGCCCACCAGATTGGAGAACGACGTCCGCGCCAGTTCAAGACGCCTGCGAGCGGCGATGCCGATGCGATGAGCACTCGAAGGATTGCCCCAGTCCTCTTCAAGACAACACCGCATCACCTCGATCACTTCCGTGGCGGGCGGTGTGGTGGCATTGTTGTCGAGATAGAGCGACATGGCCGTTGTGGACCTTTCGCCCGGTTCAGACGCACGGACCCATCATGCGGAGCGTGCGCGAATCGGTTCAACGCTCCGACATCGGAACGTAGGGCATCTCGTGAGGGCCGATGTAGGAGGAACCGGGGCGGATGAGCTTGTTGTCCGCAAGCTGCTCGATGCAGTGACCGGTCCAACCGGACATGCGGGCGATCGCGAACATGGGCGTGAAGAGATCGAGCTTCAGGCCAAGGGACCAGTAGGTCGTGGCCGAGTAGAAGTCGACGTTGGGGAAGATTCCCTTCGCGGCGACCGCTTCATTCATGATCTCTTCGATCCGGCTCGACATCTCGTAGAGGTTCATGTTGCCGGTGTCTTCAGCGAGACCTCGAGCGAAGGTCTTCAGATAGGTCGCACGAGGATCGTACGCCTTGTAGACCCGGTGTCCGAAGCCCATGATCTTTTCCTTGTTGTCGAACTTCTTCTGCATCGCGGCATCGATGCTCTCGATGTCGCCGATCTCCTCGAGCATCCTCATCACGCCTTCGTTCGCACCACCATGAAGGGGGCCGCGCAACGCGCCGATCGCACCGGCCATCGAGGAATAGAGGTCGGAAAGCGTCGCGATGATCACCAGCGAGGTGAATGTCGAGGCGTTCGTTCCATGATCGGCATGAAGAATCAGGCACACATCGAGGGCGCGGGCCATGGTCTCGGTCGGCTTCTCGCCGTTGAGCATCCACAGGAAGTTCGAAGCGATGTCCATCGATGGATCAGGATCGACGATGTCCTTGCCGCTGCGGTGACGATCGAAGGCGGCGACCACGGCCGGCGTCTTCGCGACGAGTCGGATGGCCTTGCGGATGTTGGCCTCGGGGTCGTTGACGTCGGCTTCAGGATCATGAAGGGCGAGTGCCGCGACGGCGGTCTGAAGCGCATGCATCGGAGCGGCGTCTGCGGGGAATGTCTTGATGAGATCGATGATGCCGGAAGGGAGCGTGTATTCGGCCCTGAGCGCGGCGTTCAGTTCATCAAGCTCCGCCTGGTTGGGGAGGCGTCCGTTCCAGAGCAGGAAGGTCGTCTCCTCGAAAGTCGAGTTGCGAGCGAGCTGATCGATGTCGATACCGACGTATTCGAGGATTCCGTTGACACCATCGATGTAGGACATGCTGGATTCAGCCGCGATGGTGTTTGCAAGTCCTTTGTCAAAATGCTTTTCGGCGACGTCTGCACTCATAGTCTGAAATCCTGTCGGTTCGATCAAATGGTTCGGAAGAGGGGTATCGACACATGGCATTCGGAAACGCCATGCTGGTTTTCCTGGGGCATGAACCGGAGCCTTGAAGCCCGCGGGACCTGCTCATGAGGAAAATGGATGAATGACATCCGAGTCGATCAGTTTAGGCAAACCGGACCGATGGAGCAAGACAGTGATCTCTGAATGAGGTGCCAATAACTGATGTTCTGCGTACACTTGTCACATGCTGATCCCCCTAGGAACCGACCGAACCCTGAAAAGAAAACCAGTGATCACCCAGGCTCTCATCGGGCTGAACGTGGTCGTCTACGTGTTGATTCTGGCGGCCTTTCGCTATGGCGGCTCTGATCTGGAGGAGATCATCGGATGGGGCGCCTTCGACACCAGGCGGCCTGAACGGGTCTGGACCCTCTTCACGAGCATGTTTCTTCATGATCCCGGCGGAATCAGCCATATCCTGTTCAACATGATCTTCCTCTGGGCCTTCGGCTGCGCCGTGGAGGATCGACTCGGACGACTTGGATTTCTGAGCTTCTACCTCGCCGGCGGCCTCGCCGCGGCGCTGATGCAATGGTGGATCGCAAGCCTTCAAGGCACCCCTTCCCAGATGATCGGAGCCAGCGGAGCCGTCTGTGCCGTCACGGGAGGCTTCGCCGCACTCTTTCCCCGTGCCAAGATTCGCATTTTCATTCTGTTCTTCTTCGTCGGAGTCACATGGATCCCCGCTCTGCTCGTGGTCGGTCTGTTCTTCGCACTTGATTTCATCGGGCAGCTGACCAACATCCTGGGCATGCGAACCGGCAACACCGCCTTCGCCGCACACATCGGTGGCAGCCTCTTCGGTTTCTCGATCGCATTCATGTTGCTGGCGACCAAAATCCTCAAGCGAGACGACTTCGACATCTTCTTCCTGATCAAGCAGTCGAGAAGACGCGCCGCCATGCGAAGCGCGACGGCGGATTCCGTCGGCGGCCCCTGGGCGAGTGCGAGTTCGGACACCCCCGAGCGCCTCAAGAAAATGCAGGCGAAGAAACCGACCGCCCCGGCCGAACCGCCGATCGTCCGCGAAGCCCGAAACGACATTCGAAGACTTCTGGTGGAACACCAGCCGAAGGAAGCGGCTCGTCGTTACGCCTCGATGCTCGTGGAACATCCGGACTTCATGCTGTCGGCCGATCATCAACTCGATGTCGCCAGCAGCCTCTTCGCCGAGGGTGCGTTCGAGGAGGCCGGCATCGCCTATGAACTCTTTCTGAACACCTACCCGCACGATCGCCGAGTCATCGAGACCGCCATGCTGCTGGCCGTTCTCTACGTTCGCAAGCGCCCCGAACCGGAGAAGGCTCGCAGGATTCTCGATCGATATGAAGAACGATTCCGAACACAGGGACACGAGGCTCTGGCGAACACCCTGCGGGGAGAACTTCCCTCATGACCGAGCGCACCAGAATCAAGATCTGCGGGATCAGTGAACGCGAATCGCTGAACGCCGCCATCGAAGGACGAGCGGATCTGGTCGGATTCGTCCACTGGTCGCAAAGCCCGAGGCACGTCTCCATCGCTCACGCGGAGGAACTTGCAGGGCACCTGCCGGATTCCATCCTGCCGGTCGGGCTGTTCGTCGACGAAGAGATCGACATGATCCTCTCCTCGCCCTTTCAATGGATCCAACTCCATGGAAACGAGGACGAATCGACCTGCCGAAGGCTGAAGGATGCCGGAAAGAACATCATTCGAGGCTTTCATTTCAACCCGGAAGCGATCCAGCGCTGGCAGGCCTGCGCGGATGTCGCTCGCCTGCTTGTGGACGGATCCAGCATCGGTGGCACCGGAGAGGGATTCGACCACGGCCGGCTCGCGAAGCATGGATCGGAGTCGAGCCAGCTGCTGCTCGCAGGCGGGCTGACTCCGGAGACCGTCGAGGCTGCAGTCAGACAGGTCCGGCCCTGGGGCGTGGACGTCTCCAGTGGGGTCGAACGAACCAGAGGTCTGAAGGATCCCGCACTGATTCTCGAGTTCTGCGAGGCGGTCAGAACCGCCGACCGTCACTCCGAATGAACGGGAACCGCCGCCCCGGCATCGGCCTCGAGAATGCTCTCGCTCGTGAAACCGCCACGAGGACGAGAACGTTGGGAGATCCACTCGGCGATGCCGCTTCGACTGGCCGACCACCTCGATGAGAACCGTTCATCGAGGAAGCAGGAATACAGACCGGTGATGGCGTTGTCGAACGAAGTGATCGAACCGACTCGCTCGAGAGCCGCTTCCTGAGGCGTTTCAGCGGGTTCTTCGGGACGTGGAAGCATGAGTCCACTGACCACGAACCGGTCGCCTTGCAGGGAACATTTCCACTCATGAACACCGTCACTGACGAGCAGGCCGATGCGTCGGGGCAATTTTCCGGCCAGAGTCGCGATCGAGGCTTCCGCCCATCGACTCGGTGCGTTTCCGGTGAGGCTTTGACGACCGTTGATCCCCCACCCGCATTCACTTTCGATCGACCGCTCGAGACCGACGGCGATGTTGGAGCCATCAGCCAGATCGAACAATCCTTCATTCACGTCCGCGCGCCACCAGAGCCACATCAGAAACGAGTTGCCGAGGAAGTCCTTGGGTTCGGATCCGCCGGATGCCCAGGGGACTTCGGGAATCCCGGAACTGCCATTGGGCGATTGCTGACCCAGATTGTCCGGACGGGCGTCCTCGAAGGCGGTGAGAAGTCCTCGCGTGGCGAGCAGGTCGACGGCAAGGGAACCCGCACTTCGTTGTTCGAGTCGACCACCGAACGTCGCGGTAAACAGTTCTCTCAAGGGTGCGGCGACGGCATCGGTGGTGGCGGGCGAAAGCAGAATCCGACGTCGGGGGTTCCAGAGAATCGGCACGAGTTTGGATGAACGATGACGACCATCGGCGACTTCGCGTTCCCACTGCTCCTTGGCCTCGTCACGGGCTTCCTTGCGGCCGGCGCGACTCAACCAGCCCGGCTGATCCGGTTCGAGAAGCTTGGCACGCGCCGACTCGGCCACCGCGACGTAGGCACGCTTCACTTCAGGCGGAACACGGACGACATCAAGACGCATGGCGGCATGAACCCAGCCGTCGAAGCACATGGTGTTGAATTCGAAGGTCTGATCAAGGATGTGACGCCCGCCGGTCCAGCCGGCCTCGGGACCGTTGGGGACTCCGATCGGCGTCGGCTTGGCGGGATTCGCCGCGAACGCGTCGATGATCGACTGGTCGAGAATCTCAGGAGCTTCACCGGTGACGGCGAAGCGTGCATACGTGACGGCTCCGTTTAAAAATGGCATCCCTGCATCGTCCTCGACTCTCACAGGCCGGGGGACCTCACGAAAGGATGTCCACATCCCCGCAGGAGAGACGGTCGATCACACGCTCATCCGGATCGCGGCATCGCACCGCTCAGGCCGCATTGTCGCTTTCACGAACGACGACGGAGGTTCCGTCGGGCTGCACATCGACCCCGAATCCCAGTTGGACGAGATGCTGCATGGGACCGTGCGGCTTGGTCTTCTCCTCGTTCAATCTTTCCATCGACCGGGGATTGGCATAGGTGTTGAAGAGCATCGCCTTGACGTTGGCCCAGATCCCTCCGAAACCGCTGAAGGTGTAGTCCACGGCGGTGGGTTCGTACCCGCAATGGACCATGCAGTTGGCGCATTTCGGGTTTCCACTCGCATGACCGTAGTTCGACCAGTCGACGCCGTCGATCAGTTCCTGAAACGTGTCGACGTATCCCTCCTGGAGGAGGTAGCAGGGTTTCTGCCAGCCGAAGATGTTGAAGGTCGGATTCCCCCATGGCGTGCATTCGAAATCACGTTTGCCCATGAGAAATTCAAGGAAGATCGGCGACTGATTGAAACGCCAGCCCTTCTTGCGATTCGACAGGATCATCTCGAAGAGATCATGGGTGGCACGCCGCTGAAGAAAACCGTTCTGATCGGGCGCCTTGTCGTAGGCATAGCCCGGCGAGACCATCATTCCCTCGACACCGACCTCCATCATCTCATCGAAGAAGTCGCGACAGGCATTGGGATCCGCACCCTCGAAGAGCGTCGTGTTGGTGGTCACACGGAAGCCCATCTCCACGGCCTTGCGAATGCCTGCGATCGCCTTGTCGTAGGTCCCCTCACGACAGACCGCGAAATCATGGTTCTCCTTCGTTCCATCCATGTGGACGCTGAAACTCAGATACTTCGAGGGCTTGAACCACCCGGCATCGAGCTTGTCCTTGAGGAGGATCGCGTTCGTGCACAGGTAGATGTACTTCTTTCTGGCGATCAATCCATCCACGATCTCGCGGATCTGAGGATGCAGCAACGGTTCGCCTCCGGGAATGGAGACCATCGGAGCGCCGCACTCGTCGACCGCCCTCATGCACTCTTCGAGGGAGAGATCGCGCTTGAGGATGTGGGGTGGATACTGGATCTTTCCGCATCCTGCGCAGGCAAGATTGCAGCGGAAAAGCGGTTCCAGCATCAGAACCAGAGGGTATCGCGGCGTTCGCGAGAGCCTCTGCTTCAGGACATAGGAAGCCACGGTCCACATTTGAGAAAGAGGAACACCCATGAGAGGTCGCACTCCGACGTCCGAAAACCGTCAGGAAACAGGAGAAAGCGCCAATATAACAGCTGCAACAGACACCACCTGAGGGATCACCATGAAAGCCCGCCCACAGCTTCGAAAGAAAATCCGAATATCGCACAATCGACCGAACTTCCCCTCGGAGCCGGCGTACGAAGACCGTGAGCACGATCTCGATCCAACCCAGCCCCCTGCACCATCTGGTTCGAAAAATCGGGATGGGCCTCGCCGGAAGCCCGGTATCCAACCACGAAAAGGGCAGCTCGACTATCGTGTCAGGATCCTCGCAGGAGGTGAAGGACGCGAAAGGGCGTTCGAAAATCGGAATCGGACAGATCGTGGACACCCAGACACCATTGAATGAGCTGACCGACGAGCAACTGCTCGGAGAGCATGCAGCGGGACGTGACGGAGCCTACGAGGTTCTGATCGGGAGATACCGCAACGAGCTCCTGCATTTCCTGATCCGCTTCCTCGGATCACGTGCAGCTGCTGAAGATGTCTTCCAGGACACGTTTCTTCAGATCCACCTGGTGGCGGACTCCTTCGACACCAGCCGACGATTCAAGCCATGGCTCTACACCATCGCTGCGAACAAGGCACGCGACCATCATCGAAAGCAGAAACGACGCGCTGCGGCGAGTCTGTCCGCGCCGATCGGGCGCAGCGGATCGGATGAAGTCGAGTTCATCGACCTGCTCTCGGGCGATGATGAAAATCCCGAAGTTCCGGTGTCGGACGCCGAGCAGGCCCTGCTGGTCAAGAAAGCGGTCGACGAACTGCCGGTCCACTACCGGGAGATACTTCTGCTGAGTTACTTCCAGAAGATGAGCTACAACCAGATCGCGGACGCACTCGACATCCCACTGGGGACGGTCAAAAGCCGTCTGCACAGTGCCGTCGGCTGCTTCGCGGAGAACTGGAAAGCACGAGAGAGTGCCAGTGATCCGGGAGGCAAGGACTCATGAGACACGTATTCGCGCACACCACACCGATGCCAGCCGAGGAGCGCACGGAGAGATGACCACCCCACCTTCTCACAAAGAGCTGTCCGCGGAAGACGCCCGCATACTCGACATGATCGCCGAGCATGGTTTCGATGAATCGGTCCTGGAAAAGATGAATGAATCGGATCGAGAACGTGGTACCGCGATCACGGATCTGCTCGGCCACCTCGACAAGTATCCACTTGAAGATGCTTCGGACGAACTGGTCGATGCCACCATCGCCAGGGTGCGAAGAGATGAAGCGCAACGCCTCGAACGCATGCGCCTTCCTGAGCCCGGTTCGGATGAACGAACGCAGACGGATCTCGGTGGAAGGCGTTTTCACTTTCCGGACCTCTTCGCCACGGCGGCCATGCTGCTGCTTGCAGTCGGCGTGCTCTGGCCGATCATGAACTACGCACGCAGCGGTCGTCTGATCATGCTCGATCGCGCCAATCTGAACGAGACCGGTCAGAACATCGCGCTGTACTCCTCGGCGAACAACGGCGCCACCCCGATGGAGGCGACCGCGGGCATTCTGCCCGATCCGTTCGAGTGGAAAGGCCGCCACCGAGGTGACTATTCCCATGGCGTCCGCAAGGCCATGTCGGGTGACGACGAGATCGGCGACGACTACCACTGTCCGGAAACAGATCCCACCCAGCACCCCTACAGCTTTCAATTCTGGCAGAACGGCGACGACCTCCTGGAGTCGACCAGAATGCTCGCCGCCAACGTCAGCCCCGTCCATGGCGGGACCGAGCGGATCGGACTGGACCAGGTGTCGCGCAACTCACCCTGCCATCTCTCGAACGGCCAGAACGTGCTCTACGGCGACAACAGCGTTCGCTGGATCGAGACCTGGGAGATCGATGGAGATCGGATCTGGGACGTGGGCGTCAACCAGCAGGGCCAGCTGATCGAGGTCCTGATCGGTAAAAATCGCATTCCCGACCGATACTTCCTGATTCACTGAGTCATCTCGGACGTCGGAAACGTGGAAATTGAGCCACAATCGGCCCAAGATATCCTCGGGTGGGTTGAATCCGAGGGCTCAGTTCCTGTATAGTTCTCGATCCCCAATCCCTCCGTGCATGTGCACGAGTGGATTTTCATGCAACGCCCACCCGCACCACATCGCGTTCGGGCAGTCCAGTACGAAGGTCGATCGAGATGCCCAAGAACAAGTCACACAAAGGCCTGCTCAAGAGAGCGAAGATCACCAAGAGTGGACGAGTGCGATTCCGCAAGCCGGGGAGTCGACACCTCAAGAGCAACAAGGCAGGCAGCACCACCAGGAGCTACCGCCTTCCGCAGTACGCTCGAGCCGGTGACATGAAGCGTCTTGGAACCCTCCTCTTCAGACCATTGAAGTCGCAGGACCAGCACGAGTCGGAACTTCGTGAGAAGGAACGTCTTGCGCAGAAGGAATCCGCCTGAGGCGAAGTGATTCGAATCAACGTCGCTCGTCGGGACGAGAAGAGACTGGAATCCTCCGGTCCCCCGCCGCGCACAAATTGGAGATGGCACCATGCCTCGCGTACGCAAGGGCGCAGCCCGAAACAAGGCCCGCCGCCGCATCCTGAGAAAGGCCCGCGGCTACTTCGGAACCAAATCACGTCACAAGCAACAGGCCAAGGTCGCTCTTCTGCGCGCCGGCCAGTTCGCCTATCGTGACCGCCGCAACCGCAAGCGCGACTTCCGTCGCCTCTGGATCACCAGAATCACCGCTGCATGCCGCATGCGAGGAACCAGATACAGTCGGTTCATGCACGGCCTGGAGCAGGCGGGCGTTCTCCTGAATCGCAAGATGCTCAGCCAGATCGCGATCGAAGACCCAGCGACCTTCGATGAACTGGCCAAGCTCGCAGCCCAGCACGAAAGTGGCAAGGCAGCAGCCTGATCGACGAACCAACCCTAAGAAAACCGCGACGCCCTTCACTGGACGTCGCGGCTTTCGTTTTGATCGGACTCTCCGGAGGAGAGGTTCTTCGTCAGGATCAGCCGAGCAGTGCGAGCACCGAACTAGGTTGGTTGTTCGCCATGGCGAGCGCCTGGGTCGCGGCCTGACCGAGGATCTGCGCCCGGGTCATGTTCGCGGTTTCCGCCGCGAAGTCCGCATCACGAATCACGCTTTCCGCAGCCGAGGTGTTCTCGAGTGCGATGGAAAGGCTGTTGATCGTCGAACCCACGGTGTTCTTCTGGAAGGCGCCGAGTCGACCGCGCATGCTGCTGACCTGCTTGATCGCCTCTTCAACCGCACTCTGGGCCTTGCTGAGGTCACCATTGACGACGTTGCCCAGCCCACCGGCCTTGAGCGAGTCGAGCGTGCCACTGGCCGATGAACCCAGACTTCCGGTCGTCACGGCGTCGATGCCGAGCGAGACCTTGTTGGCCAGGTTCACCTGAGGTCCGAGGTTGAAGTCGGCACCACCACCGGTGATCGAGAACGAGCTGGTACCACCGGTGCCACCGGTGCCGGCGAAGGCGGCGTCGAGCATGATGCTCACATCGAATCCAGCCGACGAGACGCGGGCTTCAAGACCGTTGGTCGTCGCGGAGATGCCGTTGATGTTGACCTCGGCATCGGAACCGAAGGCCTTGAGGTCGTTGACGGCCGCGCCACCAGCGGTGGCGGAGACGAAGTTCGAACCACCGTTCTCCGAGAGCTGGCGGACCCGGACGAACTGGTCGGTTCCGTACCCGGTGGAATCGAAACGCACGTCATCGACGTTGTCGAGCGACGCTGTCACACCGAGCGCTTCCGAGAACGTGTTGATCGAAGTGACCACGGCGGAGACCTGAGTGCCTTCGGCGAAGGTGAACTGCTGGGTGCCCTTGTTGCCGGTGACCTCGAAGGTGACCTGCCCCGAACCTCCGGTGCCGATGGTGGTTCCGTTGTCCAGCAGGAACGCCGATCCGGTCGAGGCGCTGTTCACCAGGGTGACGTCGACGTTCATGCTCGAACCGGCCGCGTTCGAAAGCTTCGCCGAGTTGATCTTCAGATCGTCGATCTGAGTCTGGTCGACACCGGTCGTGGTGTACTCGAAGTTGCCGTTGAGGAGCTTGATGCCCTGGAACGAGGTCGAGTTCGCGATGCGGTCGATGCTCTGAAGAATCGAATCGATCTGAAGCTGGTTCGCTTCCTTCTCCTCGCTGGAGACACCGGCTTCGTTGGCGGTCGAGGTCACGAGACTCTGCAGTTCGACCAGCATGCTGCTGATCTCCTGAAGACCGCCTTCGGCGACGTTGACGACCTGCTCGGCGCGCTCGGCGTTGTTCATGGCCGAGTTGATCGCGACCTTTTCGGCGCGAAGATTCTCGCTGGCGATCAGACCGGCGGGATCATCCGAACCGCGGACGATGCGAAGACCCGTCGAAAGACGGTTGAGAGTCTTCGAAAGATCCATGTTCTGCTGTGAAAGGACGCGCTGGGCGACCATTGATCCGACATTTTGATTGATACGACTCATGGGAACTCCTCCGTGAAGTAGGGGTGCGTTCACGTCGTGTGAACGCCTGATGGAAAAAGGCGAAGGCCGGATCCCCCCGTGGGATTCGACTGTCGTCCTTCAGTGCGGACTCCATCAGCACGGAAGGAAAGGAAACTGAGAGACCTCCGGTTCTCACGGCGACCCGATGGCAGACCGAACGGTCATTGATCGAGGGGCCGACTCACTACATCGGTACGTAACCCCTGCTACTTCACGAACATTGAGATGATTTTCGAATGACGAGACACACCACGCGCAAAATGTGCGCATGGTGTGTCCGAAAATGGGATTATCGACCTCACAAGCCGGTCGAAGCTCGATTCAGCGGGTCACTGAAGGAGCGAGAGCACGTTCTGAGCCGTGCTGTTTGCCGTCCGAAGCACCGAGGTTCCTGCCTGGTTGAGAATCTGAGCACGGGTGAGCTTCGCCGTCTCGGTGGCGAAATCCGCATCGCGAATCTTGGATTCGCTGGCCGTGATGTTCTCAAGCCCGACCTGCAGCGATCGAATGTTCGTCTGAATCGTGTTGCGCTCGAACGCACCCAGTCGGCCTCGCATCTTGGAGACTTCGAGAATGGCGCTGTCGAGAATGTCACTGGCCAGAGTCGCATTGCCACTCGAGAGCTCATTGGCCTGCCCGGACTTGATGGAGTCCAGGAAGAACCGATCTCCATCAGCGGAAAGTTCTCCTCCGAGCCTTGATGCCGCAACCGATCCGATTCCAAGCGAGACCTGCTGTGAACTGTTGACGCTGGGGCCGAGCTGGAAGCTGGCACCTCCACCGGTGATCGAGAATGTCGTCGATGTCGCGGTCTGGGTCGCAAAGGCTTCGGTCAGGTCGAACTGAGCGGCGAGACCGGGTGTGTTCAGAGCGATTTCAAGCCCACGACCGCTGGCAAGCGCACCATTGACGATGGCAGCCACGTCGACGCCTTCATCTCTCTGACTGACGGCTCCGCCCGGCGCCTCATAGGCACTGAAACCGGTACCACCGGCACCCACGGGTCGAACCGACACGAAGGCGTCGGTGCCGTAATCACTGGTGACGAACCGAAGTCCGCTGGCGCCTGCCGAGTTGACGAAGATGGCTTCAACGCCGGTCGAATCCGAAATCAGGTTGAATGCGTCAGCCATCGCCGACTGCTGAGTTCCAGGCGCGAAGGTCAGCGTCTGAGCACCATCCTTGCCGGCGATTTCAAGGGTGAGATCACTGTCGAGAGCGAATCCGGTGAAACCACCGGCGTTGCTCGAGAGCCAGAGATTGCCTTGTTCGGCCGGGGTCGAGATCGAGACATCCACATCGATGCTTTGTGCGGTACCGAAACGTGCACTGTCGATCCTGGAGAACGCGATGTCCGCGGTGTCCATGCCAGAGGCGGTGTATTCGAGGGATCCGTTCAGGAGATCAAGACCGGCGAAACTGGCCACGTTTGAGATCCTGGTGATCGAATCGATCGCACTGTCGATCTGAAGCTGGTTCGCCTCGATCTCGTCACGACTGACACCACCGGTGTTGGCGGCCTCGACGACGAGGTTCTTGACGGAGTTCAGAAGGTCCGCGACTTCCGCGAGGTAGCCCTCGGCCGTTGCAATGACGGAACTGGCGCGTTCCGCGTTGTCCACCGCCTGGGTCAATCCCTTCATCTCGGAACGAAGACGCTCCGAAACGATCAATCCCGCAGGATCGTCCGCACCACGATTGATGCGCAGTCCGGTGGAAAGCCGCTGAAGGCGGACACTGAGGTCACTGTTGGTCCTGCTCAGATTGCTCTGAGCGATCATTGAAGAAACATTTGTATTGATCCGAGCCATGGATAATCCTCCGTGATGGATGGCTGGAGTCCCTGCGAGCCGACGCTCGAAGTCGACTCAGGGTTGCGAGCGGAGTCAGGCACTCTCCCGTGCCTCTGGAGTCCGAGCTGCGATCTTTGCAGCCTTGGGCAGGACCGTCCCGCCCGCAGTTCGTTCCGCACAGGCACCGAGCCCGCGCTTCAATTCCTCGAGTCCACCGCGATAACTCGCGGCCTGCTCGTTTTCACGCTTGATCGCCTCGTACACCTCTTTACGGTGTACGGCGACGGTCGCCGGGGCCTGGATGCCGATCCGCACCTTGTCACCCCGGATGTCGACGATCGTGAGTTCGATCTCATCGCCGATCATGATTGTTTCATCGCGCTGTCTTGAAAGCACCAACATCTGGCAGCTCCTTCCTTGGAACTTGAATCTTCCGCGGATCCATCCGCGGCGGCCTCCGATGAAGGCCGAAAACGGTCATCCGACGAATCGGAGACCACATGGTGGAACGACCACCAGGTCAGGCCGACACGGCGCGAGCCGTATCTTCAAGACGAACGATCTCCTGACGCGTGGACCAGCGCTTGTCGGCGAGGACCAGTTGCATCCCGGTGCAGTTGGCGATGTTGATCACCAATGGCCCCTGGAGATTGAGCGTGAGCTTGTCGTCACGCTTGTTGACGATGGCGAGCACCTGCGCGTCACCGATCTCTCCCAGGCTGAGCTCATCCATCTGTTCTCGACGGATGTTCGCCTTGTACTCCGGAGTCCAGAGCGAGGGATCGGTCACCACGAATGCGAGATCGGGGGATTCCACCGACTGAAGCCAGTAGAACACGCCGTCGTCATCGGGCTGGAGAAGGACGAATCGTCGGAAGCTGGAGAAACCCAGCAGTCCGGACGGGAAGGAGACGATCCGTGAATCGTCGACCTCTACGTTGCCAAATCGTGTCGTTTCAATGTGCACTTGGTCACTCCGAATGCATCGCGGCCAACCATTCCTTGGTCTCGACGTCACCCTCACGGGATCCGACGCTGACCTCCTGTCATACTCCCGCGACCGGCCGGGGCCGAAGGAGTTTTCCCGCAACGTGCGGGGAGAGAAGACTTCCTATCTCAGGAAGTCGAGAAGACTGAGTTGCTGCGTGCGACTGATCGTGGCCATGCTCGCCTGCAGCTGTTGTTCGAGGAGAGCGAATTTCGTCGCCGCTTCAGCAAAGTCCAGGTCACGTACATCCGACCTGAGCGCTTGATCCTGGACCGAACGGTCCTCCTCACGAGCCAGTGAATCCAGGATCCGCCGACTCCGGACGCCGACCTCCGCTCGGGCCTCCGCGGCCCTCAAGGTGTCGTCATCCAGTTGTTCTGTTGCAAACGCGATGCCTGACTCGTCATTGGCCAAAAGGGCGTCTCTGAGCATGATCAGGTGGGAAAGAAGACCATCCGAGGCAACTTGTGCCTGATCGGAACCGGCAAGAACCGCCCCCTCGGCCGTTCCCAGAATGCCGAGATCCTCGGCCGCGGAGCTGTTGTTCATCCGCTCGACGGAGAGATCGCCTGCACCACCGGTCCCATCGACCAGCTGGATCCCATTGCCATCCGCCGCGAGTCGGGCGTCGAAGTCCGTGGGAACCGTGAGCCCCGCTCCGGTGGCCGCGGTGTTGATCGCCGCGAGCACGTCATCGACGGTGAGCGCTCCGGTGATGTCGACGCCGAAGGAGGACCCGTCGGAGAGCGTCACCTGGAAGTCAATGTCGAGCTGCGGATCCGGAAGCCCTGTCACCGGATCGAAGCCACCGCTCACGGAACCGACTCCGCGCCCACCATTGAAGTCAGCCAGCTCGGTGCCACCACTGAAGGTGCGTATCCCGAGCTCCGTTGCGGTCTGGCCCCCCGCCACTTCGGAAATCGACATCGAGGCCCCTGAGAGCTCGTTTCTGAAATTGATGCGCCGACCATCGTCATCCACTTCGACCCGGACGCCGATTTCAAGTGCTTCAATGGCATTCTGAAGCTCACCGATGGTGGTGACTCCGGAAAGATCCACCTCACGAATCTGACCGGCATTCTCGATTCGAATGCTGCCCATCGGAAGCGAGATTCCGGCGAGATCGGAGATCGCGGTCTGCTCGGTCAGTTTCGGATCGAGGTCGCCACCGGTGAGCGTGACGCCCGAGATGAACGAACCCTCGATGCCGAGATCGGCGGCCATGGTGCTGGACTCAGGATCGGAGAAGGAGATTGGTCCGAGCGTCGGCGTGATCGAAAGCGAACCACCCTGGATCGAAACCGAGGCGAACACGTCGACGGACTTGATCGCGAGCTGCAACTCATCCACGACATCTCCGACGGTATTGGCATCGCTGAGGTCCACGGTGAGCTCGGTGCCATTCACAGTCACCATGATCGTCGAGGCCTCGACCCCGAGGCCGCGTGCACCGCGGACATCCTCCAGCAGCGTTTCGGCGTTCAGACCGGGATCAAGATCCTCGAGTCCTCGCATGCGGGAACTCATGGTTCCAAGCGCCTCCTCCGCAGACACGGTGATGCCGACACCGGAAGTCATGCCCAGATCCGTATGCATCGAATCACCGAAACCGGTGTAGCGGTAGAAGCCGTACATCTCGGAGAGCGGCCCCTGGGAGATCGCTTCTCCACCGAAGAAATGAATGCCACTCTGATCACGATTCGTGATGTCGACGAGAGACTGGATGACCGAATCGATCACCTGAGCCTGATTCGCCCGGGTCTCCGCATCGGAACCGACGCCGATCTGCGAAAGCCCGATCCCCTTGGCTTCGAGAATGAGATCGTTGATGTCACCAAGCGACTGATCCACCGCCGAAAGCATCGAATCGGCCTGTTGAAGATTTCGAAGGTGCTGCGCGCGACACTCCAGGGCGAAGTCGAGTGAACCGATCGTCGCGGAGGCGACGGGATCGATGGAAGGCCTGAGAACGCGCACGCCGGTCGCAAGCTGCGACTGGAGATTCAAGAGACTGGTGCTCGTTCGCGTGAGGTTCCCAAGCATCATCTGGCTGGAAAGGAGATTCGGCACGCGGGCGATTGAACTTGAGACGATGGCCATCTTGAAAATCCTTCGAACTGATCAGACGATCGCCAACAGAGACTGAAGAGTCTCGTCGATGATGCTGAGATAACGAGCGGCTGCCTGGAACTGACGTTGGTAACTGAGGAGATCGATCGCTTCTTCATCGAGCGAGACACCGCTGACCGAGGCGTTCTGGACCTCGAGACTGTCTCGAACCAGCGAGGCGCCCTGAAGTCTGGTGTTGGCGGCATCAGTGCGCACGGCGAGCTCATTGACGCCGGCCTGCCAGTATTCCTGAAGACTTCGCCCGGAAAGCGAGCCAAGACTCATTTCACGGAGCTCGACCATCGCCAGCGCGGTCGCATTGGACCCCTCGATGAATCCACTTCCCGTGGCCAGCAGCGAAGGCTGCCCCGAAAGCGATTCGCTCACCGCGATGTCGACCGCACTGGTCCCCTGGAAGAATGAATTGATGCCCAGCGCGGCGAGTGCCCCGCTCGAATCATCACTGAATCCGATCTCACTGCCTGCAGGTGCGTCGATGGTGAGCCGGCCATCGGCACCGACCGTCGCGGTTGCGCCGGTTCCGGCGAGCTCGAGCGAGATCTGGGCGCGGAGATCGTCAAGAGACGTGCTCGAGGGATCGACCTGGATCATGTGGGTGGAATCGGCACCGGTCGCGGTGTTGGTCACGGTGATGAAGAAACTGCCGTTTTCGATCGTGAAGGGAACGCCCGAATCGGAGGCACCGAGGGCGACCGAGGTGTCCTCGACCGCGTATTGACTCGTGACCGAGGTCCAACCCGATGTCCCCTGCCCTTGAGAATGAATCCGATTGACCTGATGGATCAGTTCGCTGGCGAACGTGTCGATGCGCTCGATGGCAGGATCGATCGTCTCGGCTCGCTGACGAAGAAGACCGCCGATCGCACCGCTCGAGATGACGAGATCACTTCCATCGGCCTTGACCCGGATGGAAACCTCCATGACACCGTCCTTGGCCTCGGTGCGCATCGTGATTCCGCGGGATTCACCCGCGATGACGACGGGCATCGAACCAACCAGGACGTCGACCGCACCATTGGCCTGGTCGATGGTGGTGACATCGAACATCTCCGAAATCTCGTTCACGAGGGAATCACGCTGATCTCTCAGGGTGTTGGCCTGTCCGACACCACCTTCGGTCTCCGCGATCTGGACGTTGAGTTCGGCGATCTGATCGAGAATGGCATCCGCACGTTCGACCGAGACGGCGAGCCCCCTGTCGGCCTCTTCACGAAGCACGTTGTAATCCTCACGAAGCTGCCTGAGCCCGCCGGCCAGACTTTCCCCCTGCTGGAGAACGAGCGAACGCATGCCGCTGTCACCGGGGTTGTTGGCAAGTTCCGACCAGCTGTTGAAGAACGCCGAGAGTTCCGAAGAGATGTCGGAATCACTGAGTTCGCCCTGCAGCATCTCGATTGACGAGAGGAAACTCTGATCGATCGCCGCACCGGCCTGATCCCCGATGGCCGATCTGAGTCGAGCCTGGAGAGCCACATCGATCTGCCGGGTGATCGAACCGATCTGGACACCCGTTCCGATGAACTGGCCCCGCCCGATGCTCTCAGGACTTCCCGGGATGATCCCGATGCGCTGCCTGTGATATCCCGGCGTCGCGGCATTGGCCATGTTGTTGCCGGCCACGCCGATCGCCGCCTGCGAGGCGAGAATGGCGGACTGTCCGACTTGAAGTGCACCGTTGAGACTCATGCGTTTCAGCTCCTAATGTCGATCGAGGAATGTCGCGAAGGCCCGCTGACGATCCTCCCTGTTCTTTCGTAGATTCCGGAGCGGCTGAGTCCCTGCTCGACGGACTGGACGATTCCCTGCATGTGACGCGCAAGACCCTCGGCCGCGGTTCGAACGACACGGCTTGCCGCCCTGGTCTTCGCGATCAACTGCCGAAGCTCGTCGGCGACCGTCACCAGCCTGCCACGCCTGGCACCGGAGTGCTCGATGAGATCGGAAAGAGCCGGAGAGGACTTCGTCGTGAGCCCGATCTCCGCGGCGATGGCCGAGACCAGCTCGACCCGACGGTGATCGATCACGCGGATCTTCTCCAGAAGGCCGCGTTCCTCTGCGGACAGCGCGACCAGAGACTCGACGTCGGCGGCGCGAAGCGACTCGCGCTGGGCATCGACGATCTCCTCGATGCGTCGATACTGCCCGCACTGATCGTCGAGGAGCTGCTCGAGCCTGCGAAAACCCTCGGAAAGAACGTCACTCGCCTTGTTCGAGGTCATGCGACCACCTCTCTCTGCGGAACGATGCGCCGGAGCATGTAACGCTCGACGGACTCGACCATGGGGAAACGATCCGGGCGCGACATCGCATCGGCGACGGCTCGGTCGTAGATGGGACCGAAACGTTTTTCAGCGTCGGTGGTCCCGAAAGGCGCGGCGGCCTGGTTGTTCTCACGGATCTTGGCCAGGATCGGCGTGATGAACGCTTCGGCCACGAGCTTGCGGGACTCCTCGCGGATCGTCTCGACCTGCTTTTCACCGGCCTCGGTCGAGGCGAAGCGGGCCACGAGATCCTCGAAGGAATCGGGAGTGTCACGGGAACCCTGGACCATCGGGGAGACCTGCGCGGAGGTCGAACCGAAGACGGGAAGATCGGCGGAGATGGCGGAAATCATTCGACCACCTCCCAGACATCGACGTTGAGCAGCGAACCGCTGAGCCGAAGACTCACGATCACATCGATCTGCTTCGAGACCGGGACCTGCAGCTTGCGCATCTGATCGACCAGCTCGCGAAGACGCGCATCACCCAGTTCACCGGCCTGAGTGGCGAGACCCACGGAGGACTCGGTGGTCACAAGCGGGTCGAATGCATTGGGCTCGGGTTTCGGCTGGATGGTCACATGCTCGAGCCCCTCGACGGACACCAGAGTCGGAAGGAAGCGGACACCCGCTCCGACGACGACAAGGCCCTTCACCCGGTCGAGAAAGATCGTGTTGGCGTTGCGGGTGACGAGCCGCTCGTCGATCCGCACCTGCTCGACCTGACTCATGAAGTCGATCCGTTTTCCGACATCGTCGACGGTCTCGGGGAAATGCACGGTCACTCGACCGTCCGCACGCACCGATGCCTTCACTCTTTCGAATTCGAACTGTTCCTCGATCGCATTCACGATCTCACGCGCCGCGACGCCAGAGGTCGCCCAGGGAGCATGAAGTCTGAAGGTGAAGCAGATCGAACCGTCGACCGGGTCGATGGTGAACATGTCCTGCTGCCTGAAAGGCTCGATGATCTGGACGCGAGCGGCATCCATGAGACCGGTCCGCACCGGATTGGGGAGGACCGAGGGAATGGGAGCACCCACCACCGTCGCCAGGATCGGGGCATCCGCATTGGAGAACCCCGGAGGCTTCAGAATCGCGTAATCGAGCCGACCACCGGCCAGGCTCTCCGCATCGAAGGCGCTTGTGATGGAAATGTCCAGATCGTCACCAAGCCCCGCGGTGTAGGGGACATCCGAGGTGACGATGACCACCGCGAAACTTTTCTGACGGCTCAGAGAAAGCTGGTCAAGCCCCGGAACATCGAGATTCTGAAGCAGAGTCATGTAACTCTCGGCGAGCGAGGGCGACTTGGAGAAATCATCTCCAGTCCCGTTGAGACCACTCACGACGCCATAACCGATGAGTTTGTCACCAGTTCCATCTCGATTGACCACGTCCGTCAGAGAGCCGATCGAGATACCGCTTCGCGCAGATTGTGCGCAAGCGATCGATTCGAATCCCGTGAAAGTGGTGACGAGCAGGGTGGAAAGAAGCAAATTATGCCGGAACACGTCGGACCTCCTGTCCTTCTGGTGTGATTCGGAGGACTTCATGCAAGTGCCGGGCCAACCAGAGTGCGATCTTGCCCCGATTTGAATGTCTGACCCTAGAATCGAAGAGATGAGCCATGAAGAGGTACCGACCAAGAGCCCTCCGGGGATGAGACCGACGAGCCGATTCGCAGACATCGGAACCGTGCTGCTGCTGGTGCTGTTGATCGGAACGTTCTTCGTGGTGAGCGGATTCACCACTCCGGGAGACGACAGCCTCTTCACGCGATTCGGTTCGGCATTCGCGGGAGGGGTCATCACCACCGGGCTTTGGATTCTCGCCGCCAGCGGCTATGGCGTCTGGTGCCTGCGCTGGATACCGGAAGAACTCTCGGTCGGAGCAGGACGTGGCACCAGATTGCTCGCCACCATCGGCCTTGGCAGCCCGCTCCAACTCTGGCTCACGCAGATCCTGGGATCGATGGGACTTCTCGACACGACGACGGCCTGGCTCATCACCATCGGGGGGGTCGCTCTTCTGGCGCAGGGCATCCGTACCTCGAGCAGACGATTGGAGATAGGACCAAGCGATGGCTGGCTCCCCCCGCTGACATGGACCTCGGGACCGGCCCTCGTCGTGCTGCTGGTCGCGGCCTGCGCCGCACCGGGATGGCTGTGGCAGACGGAGTTCGGCGGATACGACGCCATGGCCTATCACCTGCAGCTTCCAAGAGAATGGTTCGAACAAGGACGGATCACCACGTCGACCTGGAATGTCTACAGCGCGATGCCGAACCTGTTCGAGACCGGGTTTCTCCACCTGATGCATCTCAATGGAGGCTCGCTCTCCAGCACGATTCCCGCACAGCTTCTGCATGCCACCTTCGCCGTGCTCACGGCAGCGATGACCGCTGCCGCGGTCGGACGATGGTTCGACCGCAGCTGGATGGGAGCCGGCTTCGCTCTGGTGCTTGGAACCCCATGGGTGATCGTGGTCGGTTCGCTCGCCTACAACGAGATGTTCGCATCCTTCATGCTTGCGACCGCGATGCTGCTTCTCGCACCCGGACCAGCCACCCACGAGATCACCGATCGGACGCAGCGACTCAGGATCGGCATCCTGGCAGGAGTGCTGGCGGCCAGTGCCTGCGCGGCCAAACTCAGCACGCTGGGAATCGTCGCCGTTCCGATCGGACTTCTGATGCTCGGGAAGACCGGTCGAAAGGGTTGGCGTGACGCCGTCCCGATGGGGGCTCTGGCAGGTCTGATCATTCTGGCTCCATGGCTCGTGCGCAATCTGATCGCGACGGGGAATCCCGTGTTCCCATTCGCGACCGGACTCTTCGGACTGGGGCATTTCAGCGAGGAACAGGCACAGCGTTTCGCCGCAGCCCACGGTTCGCCACTGGGACCACTCGATCGCCTCGTGGAAGCGTTCAATCAGATCCTCCGATACGGAATCGGTGCCAATCCCTACGAAGCGAGTGGAGAACCATGGCGGGCCCAATGGTCGATCCTGCCGATTCTCGCCTGCATCGGACTGGGGGTGGGCGTGATGCGCAGGAGGACACGCCGCAATGCGTTGCTGCTGCTGATGATGATCGGAGCAGCCGTCGCATTCTGGCTTTCCGCGACACACTTGAAGAGCCGCTTTCTGGTTCCGGGCGTACCGATGTTCGTCGCCGCGATCTTCCTGATGCTTCCCGGAAGACTCCCACTGGTGAGCCGGGGACGACCCGTCATCGCCAGCCTGCTCGTGATGTGGTGTTTTCTGCCGGTGCTTCTCTTTCAGAGCGAACGACTGCTTCGAACCAGCAGCGAGGATCCGGGCATCTCGATCTCCGCCACCATGACCGGCCGAATGGATCTCGCCACCGGCCTTCAGATCGCGCGCCTCGTCCGCATGGAGGACGATCGCGAGAAGAGAATCGAACTGCTGAAGAGTGGAAATTCACATGCGTTGCTGTCGATGATCCCCGAGGACAGGACGATCCTCTCGATAGGAAACTCGATTCCCTACCTCTCACCGCGAGGATATGAGTACACCACGGTCTGGGACGATCATCCGCTTGCGACGATTCTGCAGACCCATCAAGGCGATCCGGAAGCTGCGGTCTCCGCACTGCAGGAACGCGGCACCGATCTGCTTCTCGTGAACTACCCGATGCTTCTTCGGTGGCAGAAGAGCGGCTGGCTCGATCCCAGAATCGACCTTCCGACTCTGGACGGCATGCTTCGTCTTCTCCCGGTCGAATTCAACTGGCCCAACGGCGAGTTTCTCTTTCTCGTCGCCGAGGACATCCAGCAGCTTGGACCGAGGATCGACCGGCCATCAAGCGATGTGATCAAGGACGCCGCGGAGGAGGTGGAAGAGTGACGACGAACCGATCCCAGATCACACGGATGTTCGGAGTGAGTCTCGTTCTCCTGCTGGCCGGGTGCCAGAACACCCCCCCTTCCGAAACGTCAGGCGGGAATGCGTGGCGCCCCCCGCCCGAAGACATCTCCGGACCACGGCAGACCGACACGCCCATCGCCTACTGGAAGATCGCGGGTGCCGATGGCCGCGGTGATCCGATCGGAAGAGAACGTCTCGAGGCGACCTTGATGGAGTCTGCTGGAACCCGTGCCTTGCAGGAGGTCCTGGTCGATGCCGCACTCGAGAGTCGTCTGGAGGCATTGAAGATCACGATCACGGATCAGGACATCCTCGATGAACGAGCGGTGCTCCTGCTGGCTCTCGCCGAGGATGAGGATCGAGCGCTCAGACTGCTCGAAACGGTCCGGCGCAAGGAAGGCCTGGGACCCGTTCGATTCAGCGCCCTGCTTCGAAGAAATGCAGGACTCCGAAAACTCATCGAAGACGACGTCAGACCGAACGAGGAATCGATTCGAGCCGCATGGGACGTGCGACATGGCCCGAGACGAAGCGCACGCGTCTTCGTGGGACCGACGCTCGAATCATGCACCGAGGTCATCAGAAAAGTTCGGACAGGCGAGGATTTCGCGGCCCTCGCGGCCCGGGGATCCACCGATGCAAGCGCCACGTCCGGCGGATTGATCCAACCGATCTCCCGCCTGGATCCAAGCTGGCCGACTTCATTTCGAGAGACCCTTTGGACGACGCCTCTTGAAAGGATGTCCTACCCGGTGCTGGTTGATGCGAACTACGTGCTGATTCTCCCGCTTGAGGAATCAGCTGGCGACGGCACCCCCTTCGAACTGGCGAGACCGGATGCGGAACGCCGAGTCCGACTGGCGCAGGAACGACTTCTGATGGATTCGACGGCACGCAGCCTGCTGGATTCACTTCAGGTCGAGATCATCGACAGCGACCTGGACCGTGCATGGCGAACGCCGGCATCCTGATCGAACAGGCGTCCTCAGGATTCCAGAGCCGCCAATCGCCAGAATGAGATCGGTATCAGAACCGCGGTCGGGAGAAGCGCCATGACAGCGGGCGAAACCCCGGAGACCGGAAGAAGCATCACCAGCACCGACAGCAACAGGACCGGCACACCGATCGCGGCGCACTTGACGCTTTGAAGCAGGAGCGGACCGGGAAGCCGGCAGAGGAAGTTCGGAAGAATCAGAAGCAGCACCAGAAGATTCACTCCGACCCCGCCGATGCGGGTCCACATGATTCGAGCGAGTCGACCGGAGGTGGTCGCCGCATCGTCCCGCAACACGCCGATCTGGCGGGTCGAGAGCATCTGCGCGCGTTCCTGATCCCTTCTCACCATCAGGGAATGAGGCGACAGATCCGTTTCGAATCGGTCGATCACCTGCTGCGACTGCACGCTTCCTTCGTCACGACCGACTCGATCGATCGCGATGCCCGACTCCAGCACCCAGAATCCCTCTCCGTTCCAGACCGCACGAGGTGCGGAAATCCTGCGTTCGGCCGTCCCCTCCTCGTCACGAGTGAGAACCAGGATGTCGTCGATGACGCCGCGATCGGCATCAAGCATCCGACCTGAAAAGAGGTTGTCCCTGGAATCACGAGTCATCACCACGGGAAATTCGCTGGTCGTCCGGGAAAGGATCTGGCCATGTTCCCGAAGCAGCACCGGGGCGAGACGGGGAATCACGAATTCCTGATTCAGGACCTGGAACAGATTCAGCAGAGTTGCCATCAGAAAGATCGTGACCGCGACACGCTGCAGGGGCACTCCTGCCGCGAGCATCGCGACCAGCTCCCGAGAGCGCTGCATCTGCGACAAGGTGAATCCGGCGGCCGCCACGGAGACCAGACCGACGAGAAACGAATAGGACTGGAACACTCTGGGGCCATGAAAATCAAGAATGGCCATCAAGGTCGCGAGAATGATCGATGAGAACCGCTCGTCATCGACGGCACTGGAGGCCGCTTCCACGAAACTGTCGAATTGAAGCACCACATCCACCGAGACCACGAAGATGAAGATGAGACAGAACAGCGTGAGAAAGTTCAGAAGGAATCGATAGGCGATGTGTCGGTCGAGAAGAATCATGAACTGAATCAATTCCGGGAAAGACGCCAGCCGACGCCGACGATCAGCAGAAGCAGGAGGAAATTACCTGAAAAGGCGAGGAGCGTTCCTGGCAGGGGATCGCCGTATTTGATCATCTGCTCACCTCCGCTGATGACCAGCAGATCGAGCACCGAAGGCAGGAAAGCGAGAAGATAGACCGTCAGCGGCAGGGCCGACTTGTAGTGCACGGCGAGCACCGCACCCAGCAAGAGAAGAAGAAGGCCCGTCATCGACTGGGCCGTGCGATGAACGATGCGAGCGATGACCTCCAGCCCGATGTTTCGAACCTCGAGCTCGAGCATCTTGAGCTCGTTCGGAAAACGCTTCATGAACTGAGGCGGCACCATTTCGGAATCCTCGAGAATCCCTCGCGCCTCCGCGATCAAGGCTTCATTGCTCATGCTCTCGCGATCCAGTTGATCGTCGCAGGCGTAACTGAGCGATCTGATTCGAGCGGGCCATCGGGTCTCAAGTTCACCAGTTCCCCTGAGATCCACCGCACGCTCGCTGCGCGCAGCCAGGGTGAAGGTGGGTGGAGCCCCCAGCACCACGGGATCGATCTCCACCATGGCCTCCGGCGCGAAGGCGCGTCGGATCGCTTCCTCGTCCTCGTATTGCACCAGTGTCATCAGAGGGGTTCCGATCAAGCGACCATCCCGGACCTCCAGACCGCTCAGTTCCACCTTCTCCTGCTTGTAGGTCGATTCGAACAGAATGCGGTCTTCCCGGGAGAGTTCGGAACCGAGACACCGCCACAGATCGAACATCTGAAGTCTCTGCCTGATGTTCTTCCGAGCCCGGGCCACCAACTCGTAGTCGTTTGGATTTCTTCCAATCTCGAGCAGCTCGAAGAGGTCACGAGTCTTGGGTCCCGAAGTGAGATCCTTTCTCAGACTCACCGCACGGGGCACGGCCTGCGGCACGAAGATCATCGAACCATCCTCGGGCCGATAGATCGTGGCATCGACCAGAGCGAGTTTCAACAGCACGTCCTCGCGACGATGGTAGATGTCGACGGTGGCGTATCGTGCGGTGAATTCGGAACGCACCGTGCCGAGGTCGTCGCTTTCCAGAGCGGCGACGCCCAGCAGCACCAGACGCTCATCCGCACCGGTGGCGGGTGCTTCCTCGGGAACGATGAGATCATCCGCGAAAAGCTGCGTTCCATCGATGGAGAGGGCTTCACCGTTGTCGATGGTGGAGGTGAAGACTCTGGTGATGTCCCGGGCCACCATCTCCTGGAGCACGCCCCAGAATCGTGGAATCACGAAGTTGACCAGCAGGAACATGATGATCGTCAGGAGGAGTCCCAGTGAGGCCGCAGGAGCGAATATCCGTCGATAGGGAATGCCCGCGACGCTCATGGCGAGTATCTCGTTGTCATTCGCCATTCGGTGCATCACGATCGTCGCCGAGAACCCCGCCGCGAATGGAAGTGCGAACTGAAGCATGGGCACGGATGCGAAGAAGGCATACTTCCCTGCATCCAGAGGATCGATCTGATTCTGAATCAATGGCTTGATGGTTGCGCCGAAGGCGACCACGACCACCAGAACCATGGTCGTCAACAACATCACCTTGAGCAGTTCGACGCAGGTATAGCGCCATAGAGTGGACATGACCATATGGTCTCCACTCACAGCTGGTCCTGCAACCGACGGTCCGAAAACCATCACCCGAAGGTGGTCGCGGGTGGATCTGTAGGGGCTGTCCGATCTGTTTCGAATGATCCTTCGGAACTCCGGGAGAAGTCCCGGTGGAGGCCCCCTGTGTTTCCGATTCTTCAGATGAAGGAGAATCCTCCATGCGTGAATCCACGTCCGTGACATCATCAGACCCCGCGTCGGTTCGTGGCCGTCTTTCACCAAGGAGGGGCTTTTCCCTGCTTGAAGCGGTGATCGCGATGGTCATTCTGGCCATGACCTTCACCACGATCGCTTCGGCGATCGGAGCGGGCTCGGGCTCCGCACGAGAGACCAGAAATCAGGTGATGGCGACTCTGGCTGCCGAGGAGCTGCTGGCTGAACTCCTCTGCGAAGGATGGGACCGGCTTCCGGAATGGAACGGGTATCGGGAGACTGCGGGAGAGAGTCGCGCCCCCGATGGCAGAATCGAGAAGGATCGGGCGGAACTGCTTCGCGTCGTCGAAGTGTTGGATGAAACAAGGCATCTCGAACCGATCGGAATCGACATCGCCGGCCGCCTGGTCAGGATTCATGTGGAAGATCGGACCTCACGAACGATCATCACCCTGGAACGATTCATTCCGACCCCCCTGGGAGACGACGCATGAGACGCGACCGCAGTCACAGAGGCATGACTCTGGCAGAACTTCTCATGGCGATGTCGATCACGGTTCTCGTGGGAGCGGGCATCGTCGCGATGATGGAGTCCGTCGGTCGAGTTCTCGATGAAGGCAGAAATCAGAGAGCCGAGACCATAGCCTCCGCGGCGGCGGCATCGAGGCTGAGTTCCGTGGTGGCCCCAGCGGCATGCGCGCTCGAACTGGCCCCGGAACTGGTGACACTCTGGTCGGGAGATCTCCGTCAGGACGGTGCGATCCAGGCCAGCGAACTGATCTGGATTCGGTACGCGACTGATGCGGGGAACCTGCTGGTCGAACAGATCCGTTTTCCCGATGGATACGGAAGCATGGATCGCAACGATGCCGATCTGACCTGTGACATCGAGGATGACTACACCGCCATCCATGCCCGATACGAGCAGCAAGGACTTCTTGAAAGCAGAGTCCTGCTCGATGGCGTTGACGACATCGAACTCGCCATGGCGGAACTCGACGTGAACACCCCCACCGAGCAGGGACGTGTGGCATGGAGGATCGGGTGGAATGGAAACATCGATCTCAACGGCGGCACGGTGATCGCCTGTGGAATCCACGCCCACTTCGATCCGGAGAACGCACGATGAATGAGGCACGACCGAGACCGATTCATGACAGACGCGGGAGCGCGCTTCTGATGGTGACGATCGCGATGGCATCGAGCATCATCCTCACCGGCGCGTACGTCGCATCACGTTCCGACGGAACCGTGGTTGGTGCGAATCTCGCCTCGTCGAGCGACGCCAGAAATCGCGTTGAATCGGCACTGGCGATCACCGCCGAAATCCTGTCGACGGACGAGGACTGGCGAGTCGGACATGAGAACGGCGTGATCATCGACGAACAGAACGCACGGCATGGCATCGAGGTGCGGTTGACGGATCTGGCCACGGATGGCGCCCCGACTTTGGAGTCGGTGGACGTCCGTGCTGAAATCATCGGCCGAGCCGGCGTCATTGAAAGGGTCGCGGAAGCCACTTTCTTCGTGCCGCTTCCTGCACAGGGCATGTCGATCGATCTTGACCTTGGCGAATTCGCGCTGTTCGCCGGTGGAGACATCCAGATCAACTCGGAAGCGGTCGTGGCACCATGGGAGGCGTCCCCCGCATCACATCGAGGAGATCCGATCAGAGTCGGCACCATGCTGGGGCAGAATTCCGGCATCTCGATCGGTGGCAGCGCCGCGGTGGTCGACGGCGTCGAATTCATTTCGAATCCCGGCTCTCTGGGAAGTGGTTCGCTGCCGACATCGATCCTGCCTGACCGGATCTCAATCCCGAACCCGGCACCCCCGGACATGCATTCCGATCGGGTGTTCGTCACCGATCTCCCACAGGACATCCACGGAGACATCGAGACGAACGACCTGACCCTGGGCGACGGGGACATCCATGAACTCTTTCATGGATCATCACTGCTGATCGACGGCGACCTCGACATGTCCTCGGGGGCGACCTTCAGAATCAACGGCACCAGTCAAATCGTGGTCACCGGTGACGTGAACATCGACCGCTCGATGATCGAGGTGCCACTCGAATCGGCTCTGACGATGCACATCGGGGGGGATCTCGTGGTACGGGATTCGTCGATCCATGAACCGAAGGGAACAATCGAGAACTGGGTCGCCGAGATCGATCGGATCCGCCTGGTCTCGATGGCGACGAGAGAATCGATTCCAGTCTGGAAGTTCAGAGGATCGACGCTCATGAAAGGCGAATGCTACGCCCCTTCCGCAAGAATCGTCATGAGGGAGAGATCGGTGCTGATCGGCAGACTTCTGGCACAGAGGATCAAGCTCGAAGGGTGCTCGCAACTTCTTTACGACCCCAGCCTGGATGATCGAAACGGATACACGGCTCCGGATGGAAGACTCTTCGATGATCTTGGAAAGGTGCCGGATGCGATCCGTGAAATCGAAACGCTCGCCGAACATGAACTCATCGAGGCAAGCCTGAAGCTGAACACCCTGGTGGTCGCCAACGGCCTGAAGGACATCCTTGTCACCGAGACCGATCGGAATCCGACGTGCGAGGATATGACGACACGTCGCGACAGACGGGCGGCACGCAGATCCGAGAGGTCGACCCGTCTGCGCTCCATCATGCAGGAAGCCATGGATCATGTGACAGATTTCTCCACCGCGCGGATGACGGAGAACTTCAACGATTTCAGACTGCAGAGCACCATGCGAATCAATTCGATCGGAAGTCGATGATGAGTGAATCAACGAATCAAGGGAGGCGACGCGGTTTCACGCTTGCCGAATTGATGGTGGTGGTCAGTGTGATCTCGCTCACGGCGTTGGTGCTCATACCTTCCGGCGGCGAGGAACACGGCGCCGCGATGCGAAGCGCCGCGGAACTTCTTGCCGCGGACATCGAGGACACGCAGGCACGAATGCTCGCGGATCCTCTCGATCCGACCTGCCTGTTCGTGAATGAAGCCGGCGATGGGTGGCACCTCGCCCGGACGTCCGCTCCACTCGCCCCCATTCTCGGAAGGGATGGGATGCCCAGATCCAGACGCTTCGGCGAAGGCGCCCTTGCGCACGCCGAGTCGCTCACGCTCTCGGTTCCACTTCTTCCGGATGACGTGCTTTCATTCGATGACCAGGGAGCGCCGATCCAGCATGAAGGCGAACTTGAATTCACGCTGAACGCCCCCGAGAGCGATACGCGCCTCAGTGTGCTGATCTCGGCATCGACGGGCCGGGTGTCGATCCTTTTCGAACGGCCCTGACAGCCCCCCAAGGCCCCTCGGGCCTTTATTTTGGATTCTGAAAGAACCGCTCGCCCGATGCTGTTGTATAGGTGCCTGATGACGGACCGATGTCACCTTCGTCGATGACATCCGGGATCGGTGCAGGGGCTTTCAGGAAATAGAGCACATATGAACACCATCGGACACATCGGATGCGCTCTGACGCTGTCACTCGGACTGTCGTCAGCGGTGATCGGACACGGCACACTCTCCTCACCACCCAGTCGGATCTACATCGGCTTCAACGAGGGACCCGAATCTCCGGAATCCGAGGCCATCGCTGAAGCGATCGCCATAGGCGGGACCCAGCCCTTGTACGACTGGAACGAACTCGTGGCGTTTCATCCGGGGACGCCCGAATACCAGAGAACGATCGACTATTCACTGACCATTCCGGATGGAAATCTGGCCAGCGCTGGGAACCCGAAGTACGCGGGGTTCGATCAGGTCAGAGATGACTGGACGAGCACTCAGATCCAATCAGGCCCCTACGAGCTGGTGTGGTATGCCACGACACCGCATGATCCAAGTGTCTTTCGTGCCTACATCACGACACCGGACTGGGACCCCACGCAACCCTTGAACTGGGCTCAGATGGAAGAGCTTCCACTCGGCCCGGTCTCTCTCGAGGAACAGGAATACCGCTTCAACACCATCCTTCCCGAACGCTCGGGAAAACACGCCATCTACGTGATCTGGCAACGACTCGACCCGGTCGGGGAGGGTTTCTATGCACTGTCCGATGTCGATTTCGGTGAAGGAAACCAGACCCGGGACTGCCCCGGTGATTTCGATGGTGATGATTCGGTCGACGGTGCGGATGTCACGGTGCTCCTGGGTTCCTGGGGAGTCGAGAATCCCGAAATCGACCTCGATGGAGAAGGCACCATCAATGGAGCCGATCTGACGATCCTTCTGGCCAACTGGGGCGCCTGTGGCGCCGACTGCGATGGTGACGGCATCACCGATGAACGTGAGATCGCCGAAGGTGCTTCGGATTGCGACGTCGACGGAATTCCCGACGAATGCCAGGACGAGCAGGATTGCGACGGCAACGGAATCGCGGATGTCTGCGAAATCATCGACGGATCGAAAGCGGACTGTAATCTCAATCAGATACCGGATGCATGCGAACTTGCCGATGACGCCGCGAACGTCGACGAAGACGGCGACGGTGTTCTGGACGATTGCCAGGTGGACGGTGTGAGCTACCTCTTCGAAGTCGAAAGCGACTGGGGAGCGGGATTCGTCGGATACATCACCCTGATCAACGACTCCGGGCAGTGCATTCTGGGCTGGGACCTTCAGTTCGATGCCGAGTTCCAGATCCAGGAGGTCTGGGATGCCGTGCTCGTCTCTCAGCAGGATGGCCGCGTTCGAGTGGTGAACGAAGCCTGGAACTCCAGAATATGCAGTGGCAAGTCACTTCGTTTCGGTTTTCTCGCGAACGGTTCACCGACACCTCCGATCAACATGCGGATCAACGACAGCCCGGTCGACCCCGGCTGATCTGAAATGGACAGCAAGTCCCAGATGAACGGCCCACCAATTCCGAGGGGTGGGCCGTTCGGGATTTTTGAACAGCTGTTCGAAAACAAAAAGCGCATCGAGGACTGCCTCGAAGGGGTTCTCAAAGTACTTGATTTCGAGTCTCAATAGCACTTGGACTTTTTTCACGGAAGCAGTGACCCGGTACGTGGCGAAAGACGAAGTACATGTCATCATTCAAAAAGGCCGGGCCCTCCGGCGGCTTCAGATGAAAGGACATCACATGACCAACTCAGAAGAACTCTGCGGCACCTGTTCGCACTTCGGCAAGGATCTCGGCTCCGATCTGCTGGTTCAGATCAGAATCAATCCCCACGGTGACAGTCTTCAGATTGCAAGCTGCGACCTTCCTGACAACGCCTCGAGACATCTCAAGGTCTCCGCCATCAGTCAGTGCGATTCATACTGCCCCGCAGCCTGACCGACGCTACCTGAGCCCGTATTCCTTGAGCTTGCGGTAGAGAGTACGCTCGCCGATTCCAAGCAGCTTCGCGGTCTGTTCACGATTGCCGTTGGTCATCGCAAGGGTCTGCCTGATGGCTTCCTTCTCGAGGCGATCGAGACCGACACCCGCGAGACCTCGCATCGAGGCGTGTTCCTCATCCTGCTCCGATTCACGGATCTCCTCGGGCACGTCTCGAACGGTGATCTCCTCATCCGAAGCCACGACCATTCCGTGGACGACGTTGAAGAGTTCACGCACGTTTCCGGGCCATGCATAGGAGACCAGACGCATCATCGCTGGCTGCGTGATGCCGGGACGATCGATGTCCATGTCCGCCGCGTAACGACCGATCGCATGATTGACCAGAAGGGGGATGTCCTCACGGCGTTCGCGCAGTGCGGGGACGTGAATCTCCGCGCCTCGAACCCTGAAGAAGAGATCGTCGCGGAACTCCCCTGCCTCCACCATCGCCTTGAGATCTCGATTGGTGGCGCTGACGAATCGCACATCGGTCCTTCGGGAGTCGTTGCTGCCGAGCCGGACCACATCGCCGTTCTCCAGAACTCGGAGCAGCTTGGGCTGCATGCCCAGGGGCATGTCACCGATCTCATCGAGGAACACCGTCCCACCATCGGCATATTCGAACACGCCCTGACGATCCTTGTCGGCACCGGTGAAGGCACCTCGGACATGACCGAAGAGCTGATCCTCGAGAAGGCTTTCACTCTGCCCGGCGGCGTTGAAGGTGACGTACTTCTTCGCGGCACGCTTGGAAATGTTGTGCACCGCCGCGGCCACCAGTTCCTTTCCGGTGCCCGATTCGCCGCTGACCAGGACGGGGATGGTGCTGGGAGCGACCTTGCGGATCTGTTCGATCACTTTTCGAATCGCCGCGCTCTCGCCGATGATTCCCTCGAATCCATATGCGGCATCGACCTCACCACGAAGCTGTTCGTTCTGATTGCGAAGCAGAACGGTTTCGGCGGCTCGGCCCACCAGATTCCTGAAGACGGGGAGATCGAGCGGTTTTTCGATGAAGTCGTAGGCCCCACCCTGGAGAGCCGCCTTAGCGGTCGGAACATCGCCGTGCGCGGTGACCATGATCGTCTCGGCTCCGGGCTGATGCTCCCCTGCCAGCTTGAGGACGTCGAGACCGGCGGTGGCGCTTTCCATCACCAGGTCGGTGACGATCACGTCGAAGCTGCCGTGAAGCAGCTCATCGGTCGCCTCCTCGAGCCCATGGACGATGGTGCAGACATGACCGGGCTTTCGAAGGGCGTCGGCCATGACTTCGGCATGATCATGCTCGTCTTCGACGATCAGAACCTGGGCGCTGGGAGCGGTTCGATCTGAAGATGGTTGTGATGGGGTTCCCACGAGGGACGTCTCCGGATGGTGATGATGAAAACCATTGTACGCGAGTGGGGAATCTTGCCCTGACATCGGGCCATGGACCGATAGAATGGGTGCCCATGCAGTCCCACCAGACCAAATCCCAAAGACCCTCTCGAGGGAAGGATGGCTCGCTCGCCACCCGGGTGATCCATCTCGTCGGAGCCGGAGGCTCCGGGATGAGCGGCCTGGCGATGATGATGCATGGCCTCGGAGCCAGGGTGAGCGGTTCCGATGCTCAGAAAGGCCCGGAAATCGAAGCCCTCCTCGAGGCGAACCTCACGGTGACGACGGGCGAATCAACCGGGCTTCTTCCGGAGGACTGCGATCTGACGATTCATTCCGCGGCCGTGCCTCCCGATCACCCGGAATTGCTGGAAGCCCAGCGACGTGGCATCGAAGTCCTGAGCTATGCCGAAGCTCTGGGGCGTCTCCAGTCGGAACGGACTGGAATCTCGATCGCGGGGACCCATGGAAAAAGCACGACCAGCGCACTGCTCGCGCACACGCTCATCCAGGCCGGCCTCGAACCGAACGTGATCGTCGGTGCCCAATGCCCTCAGATCGGTGGTGGCTGGCGAGTTGGTGAACACACGATTCCGGGCGACGGCCCCCTTGCAGGACGCGATGGATTGATGATCTGTGAAGCGTGCGAATTCAACCGCTCCTTCCATCACCACCGTCCGGTCCTGGCACTGATCAACAACATCGAAGAAGACCATCTGGACGTCTACGGAGGACTCGAGGAGATCGTCGAGGCATTCCATGCCTTCGCACAGCTGATTCCGGATGCGGATCAGGGAGGCTATCTCCTGATCGCACACGAAGGCGCGCATCGCCGGGATGTCACCGCAGGTCTCACCTGTCGTGTCGAGACCTTCGGGTTCACACCGGAATCGGACTGGCGTGTCACGCTCGAAGACGGCCGGGTCACGATTCATGACCGGAGCGGCATGATGGTGGCTGAATGGGCTTCACCGATGATCGGAACCCACAATGCCATGAACGCCGCGGCCGCGGCGATCCTGGCCCATCGAGCCGGCGCGGACTGGGCCGTCATCTCGAAGGCCATCGCCTCCTTCTCGGGTCTTGACCGACGCATGCAACTGCTTGGACGACGACCCCTTCCCGATGGCGGGCACATGGTGGTGATCGATGACTACGGGCATCATCCGACCGAGGTCGAGGCGACCCTGCGAGCATTGAGAACGAACCATGATCCGCAGCGGCTGATCTGCGTCTTCCAACCACACCAGCACAGCAGAACCAGATTTCTCCTCGATCACTTCGCGACGAGTTTCGATCATGCGGACATCGTGATCGTTCCGCAGATCTACTTCGTCCGGGACAGCGAGGCTGAAAGACAGCGAGTGAGCGCAGGTGATCTGGTCGAGAGGTTGCGCCACCGGGGGACGAGAGCGATGCATGTCCATCCGTTCGAGGCGATCGTCGAACAACTCGAGGTCATCGGAAGAGACGGCGATCTCGTCGTGGTCATGGGGGCCGGTCCCGTCTGGCAGATCGGACATCAGCTGCTGGGGCGCGAGCAGGCATGAGCACCCCTTCCGCGAACAACCCCCTGTTCGCCGACCTCGACGTCGAAATCTTCCCTGACCACCCGATCGGCCAGGAGACCTGGTACGCCGTCGGAGGTCATGCGGACATGATGCTCAGACCTCGAACCACCGAGGCACTCTCCAAGATCGTTCGCCGATGCAATGAGAGCGAGGTCCCTCTTCGGATCCTCGGCTCGGGAGCGAACCTCCTGGTCGCGGACGAAGGAGTCGGGGGGATCGTGCTCAAGCTCGACCATCCCCACTTCAGGGAGGTCAGCTACAACCTCGAAGGCGCTCCCGAACTCATTCGAGCCATGGCCGGCGCGGACATGCAGAAGACCATGCACGAAACGGTCAAGCGCGGCCTCGGGGGACTGGAGCAGATGGCGGGAATTCCCGCGTCCGTGGGAGGCGCCATTCGAATGAATGCCGGTGGAGCCTTCGGAGAGATCGCGGATTCCGTCCATGCCGTGGCATGCCTCGATCGCCGAGGGGAGACCGTCGTCTACCCGAGGGAGGCGTTGAAGATGGACTATCGCACCACGAATCTGCCGGACGCTCCGATCCTGTGGGCCACCTTCGAACTGAAGGACAGAGATCCGCTGAATCTTCGAGAACGCATGCGGGAGATCTTTCTCTACAAGCGGAAATCACAACCCATGGCCGACAAGAGCGCAGGCTGCGCCTTTCGCAATCCCACCGATCCCGCGACCGGAGAACGTGTCAGTGCCGGCATGCTGATCGATCGCGCCAATCTCAAGGGACGCTCGATCGGAGAGGCCGAGGTCAGTGAACGACACGGCAATTTCCTGGTGATGAGAACCGGCGCTGGAAAGGCCACTGATCTGATACGCCTGATCGACGTGATCAAGGAGGAGGTCAGCGCGGACAGTGGAATCGAACTTCAGACCGAGGTCGTGATCTGGGATCGCGGCTGAAACCCGATCAAGTCGCTGCAGAGGCCCCCGAGCCGCTCTTCTC
Organism: Planctomycetota bacterium; assembly: GCA_902521645.1. Lineage (GTDB taxonomy): Bacteria > Planctomycetota > Phycisphaerae > Phycisphaerales > SM1A02 > UBA8087. The sequence goes on along the minus strand of CABYSN010000001.1, from coordinate 34,043 downwards.
TGGACGTTCTCGGGGATCTGAGCCGATGTTGTAGGGGACTCTCGTGTGAGTCTCCGCGAGAATTCTGGAAGACGATGATGCACCGCCCAAAGACCCCCATTCAAGTCGCCGTCCTGATGGGAGGCCCGGACCCGGAATGGGAGGTCAGCATGGCATCCGGTGGCCGGGTGGCAGGAGCGCTTCGAGAAGATCCCGATTTCGTGGTTTCCGAGCACAAGATCGATCGTCCCGAGCCGGCGGATCTTCTCACGATGGAGGCCGACGTGATCTTTCCGGTCCTTCACGGTCCGTTCGGAGAAGGCGGCCCGCTGCAGAAGAGACTCGAAGCCACAGGACTTCCCTTCGTCGGATCGGACTCCAGAGCATCCTCTCTGGGCATGGACAAATGCGAGACCAAGCGATGCTGCCTCGAGTCGGAGATTCCCACCCTCGACTGGGCGGAACTGCAGGAGTCGACCCCCTGCACGATTCCATTTCCGCTGGTCGTGAAACCAGTCGACGAGGGTTCCAGCATCGGTGTCCGAATCTGTCGCGACGACTCCGAGCTGAAAGAGGCGCGCCGGACGCTTCACAGCTCCCATGAGAGACTGATGGTGGAACGCTTCGCGGCAGGAAGGGAGCTGACCGTGGGCATCGTCTCCGAAAAGACGCTGCCTCTCATCGAGATCGTCCCGAAGACGGGAAGCTACGATTACGAGGCGAAGTACGAACGTGACGACACCGACTACGTGCTGGAACCGGAGCTCCCCGCCGGCCTGCAGGAGAGATGCAACCGACATGCGCTCACACTCTGGCGTGCGATCGGCGCGAGGGACGTGGCGAGAGTCGACTTCATCTTCGACGGAGAGGAATGCTGGGTGCTGGAGATCAACACGATGCCCGGTTTCACCGAACATTCACTGGTGCCCATGGCGGCGAAGTACGATGGAATGGACATGACCGCACTGTGTGGTTCGTTGGTCAGAGCGGCTCTGCAGAGGCATGGCCGCAGTGAAAGAAACACGTCCGCTCACTCCTGAGCCGACACGAATCGGAGATCGCGTCACGATGCCCAAGAAGCAACGACAGGAAGACCTCATCGACAGGGTCCTGAACAGAGTGCTCGGCGAAGGAACCACGCGCACGGTTGCGGGCATCGGTGCCTGGTGCGTTCTCGGGCTCGCCCTGCTCGCAATCGTCTTCATCGGCATCCCCGAGCTCGAATCCAGACGCAGCCTTCACATGGCGGACCGCGAGGTGCGCATGACCCTGATCGATGCTCCTGAATGGTTCACCGCGGCACCCGAACTGATCGATGACATGGAGGCACGTCTCACGCAGGACGCCGGAGTCGATCCGTTCGACCGGGAGAGCTTGAGAAAAGCGCATCGGACGCTGCTCGAAGGTGGCTGGTTCGACACCTTGGAAAGAATCGACAGACACGCTGACGGCACGCTCATGGTGCATGGAACCCTGGCCACACCATCGGCCGTCATCAGGTGGAGGGAGATGGACCACCTCGTCGACGACAAGGGAAGACTTCTGGACTGGAAATTCGAAATGGGAACCGCAAGCCCCTCACTCCCCCTGATCACGGGGACTTCGACCGCACCACCCCGACTTGCCGACGGCAGACCGGACCACGGCGCCCTCTGGGCCAACTCGGAGGATCTGGACGCCGGTCTCCGGCTTGCCCAACTGATCAAGACACGACCGTGGGGAAACGAGATCCGCAACATCGATGTGAGTGACTATCCATCCGATCGAAACTTGTGGCTCGAATGTCACTCCGGACCCAGAATCCTCTGGGGCCATGCCCCGGGAACGCGAGGAGCGACTGAAATCACCTCCGAGGAGAAACTCCGGATGATCGATTCGGTGCACGCCACCTACGGTCCGTTCAAACAGCTGGATTCGATCGAGATCGATGTCCGCCACGACCTTGCCACCGCCCGACGCGTCGCCATCGGCGAAGAGCCGATCGCCGACTGACATGCCGGACGAAACCGCACCAGAAGCCACCTCGTTCCCGCTTCCACGCGGCCTGATCATTCTCTGCTGCCTGTGGATCAGTGGTGCCTGGATACTGGCGATGGGACCGAGAGGACCGTTGAATTCGATCTCAGACGATCATGCCGAAGGACTCAGACTCTTCACGGTCACGCTCATGATCGGGATCACGATCGCCTGGCCGATGGCACGCCTTCTTCTCGAAAGATTCGCCGCACCGATCCGCCAGACGGGACTGGACTGCATCGTCCTGATCTGCAGCGTCGAAGTCACGCTCTGGCCGCTGAGACTTCTCAGTGAATGGTCGGTCGACCGGACGCTCAGCATCACGAACATTCTCGCGGGCTGGATCCTGCTGGTGGGTGCATTCATTTCGATCGGTGCGGGAAGTCGGAGTTCGATCCTGAGGATCCTCATCCTCGCAGGCCTTGCCTCGGTGACGTTCTGCACGCCACTGCTGGCCCGTGAGACAGGACTTCACTGGTGGAGCCCCATCGACATCACACTCGAAGCCTCCACGGTCGATCCAGAACACCTCTTCGGCATGAGCCCGTGGCCGGGAAGAACCGCGGTCGCCCAGGTCGGCTTCGCCGCGCTCGGAGCCTGGATCTTCGTTCTGGGAACAAGGCTGCTCTCACGACATGGAAAACGCGATCTGGCGATTTCACAGCCGAATGATTAAGATCGTCACAACGAAAAGCCGTGCTCACGCCTTGCTCCAAAGAGCAAGGCGTCATGCTTGAACGGACAGTTTCCTACCGAAGGGATGATTCTTGAGCGGAATCATCCCCATTGAGACACGATTGACGGGATTCGAGACATGGACTTCATCACCGGAGAAGAAAAAAAGGAAATCGAGAAGCAGCTTCGGGAGCACATCGCCTCTCGGAAGGAGCTGACGACCAGGATCGCGACCGCGCGTGAACTCGGGGATCTCAAGGAAAACGCCGAATACCATGCGGCCCGTGAAGACCAGGGACTCAATGAAGCGAAGATCCGCGAGCTCGAGTCGCGTCTGCAGAACGCCCAGGTCGCTGACGATGCGGACGTCCCCGAAGACATGGTCTTTCTCGGAGCCACGGTCCTCCTCAAGGATCTCGAGGATGATGAAGAGGAGAAATATCGTCTGGTCGGCAATCCGACGGGCGACTTCACCCTGGATCACATCGAGGTCACACCCACTTCGCCGATGGGGGTCTCGCTCATGAAGGCACGCGTGGGCGAAACGATCAGGGTCGATCTCCCGCGAGGGTCGAGGCGATATGAAATTCTCTCCATTGTCGACTGACCGGATCGACTCGACTGCCTCGAAGCCGTCGGATGACATCCATGCTCATTGGATCGCATGTCCATGATCGACACGCTGGGCATCATTTCGGATCCGAGCACGGACACGCCATGGCTGTCGGAGACGCTCGTCCATTTCCTGCTCATCGACTTCACAGTCAGAGTCCTGCTCATCACGTTCGTGCTGATTCGAAAGAGCAAGCATCCTCAGACCGCTCTCACCTGGGTCATTCTCCTGATGGGCCTCCCGATTCTGGGCTTCGTCCTCTACGGCCTCTTCGGCGAGGAACGTTTCGGCTATTTCCGCAAGAAGAGACATGCGGCCGCCGTGAAACGCGTCGACATGCCGGGCGTCCACGCCAACTCCGTTCCTGACAACCGCGTGATTCTGCCGATGGTCTCGAGCCAGATCGCGAGTCTCGCCGAAAAGGTCTCCGGATCGGCACCCGTGAGCGGAAACGAGGTCATGCTTCTGGGTGATTCGAAGAGATTCGTGACCCAGCTGTCCGCGGACATCGATGCCGCACAGGAAGAGGTGCACCTGCTTTTCTTCATCTATCTGGACGATGGGGCGGGACAGATGGTGGCGGATTCCATGATCGAGGCCAGCAAGCGAGGCATCGTCTGCCGCCTGCTGGTGGATGCCGTGGGATCCAAGAGCTTCTTGAAAAGCGCACTCGCCGCGAGAATGCGTGACGCCGGCGTCGAAGTCGTCGGTGCGCTTCCGGTCAATCCGGTACGCATGCTCTTCTCCAGACTCGACCTGCGAAACCACCGAAAGATCGCGGTCATCGACGGACAGATCGGCTACACGGGTTCGAACAACCTCGCCGAAGCCGCCTTCGCGATCAAACCCGATTACGCACCCTGGGTCGACTGCTCGGTGCGCATCAACGGGCCTGCCTGCAAGGAACTCCAGATACTCTTTCTCGAGGACTGGCACTTCGAAACGGGCAAGCTTCCGGAAACACCTCTGAAAAGACAACCCAGAAGATGCGCGGACGGACTTCCGGTGCAGATCATCGCGACCGGACCGAACTTCTACAACGAGGCGACCACGCAGATCGTCCAGGCCTGCATTCATCAGGCCAGCCATGAACTGGTGCTCACCACGCCCTATTTCGTGCCGGATGAGACCACGATCAAGAATCTGTGCGTGAGTGCGAGAAGAGGCGTCCAGACCACCCTCGTCGTTCCCGCACGAAACGACTCCTGGATGGTCGCCGCAGCAAGTCGCTCGAACTACGAGCCTCTTCTCAACGCCGGCGTCGACATCCATGAATTCTCAGGGGGCCTTCTTCATGCGAAGACCATCTCGATCGATCGCGAGATCGGCGTCGTGATGAGTGCGAATCTGGATCGCAGAAGCTTCAACTTGAACTTCGAATGCGGCGGGATCGTCTACGACAGTGATTTCGCGACGCAGCTCAGGGATCTCCAACAGACATACATCGATGTTTCGGATCGTATCGAGGAGTCGGAGTGGTTGAAACGAAGCGTGGCCCGTCGTGTCGGGAACACGCTGGCAGGCTTCCTCAGTCCGATTCTGTGACGCTCTCGGAGCCCGTACGTCGCACCGTGAACAACCGATCCGGCAGGACCTCGTGGCGCTCGACGGCACCATCCTGCCAACGGACGGTCAACGTTCCCCGCTTGAAATCCTGGGGCAGCCCGAAATGAAGCACGGGTGACCAGTTCGACTGGAAAGGCCCCCCGCCACTCACCCATCGAGTGGCGACCCAGTCACCGGATTCAAGGCGCACGGTGGCACCGACTCCATGCCTGTTTCCGAAGCCATCCCTCGCATCCTCGAGCCTGAGTTGAAGCCACCCGGTCCGGTTGAGATCGTTCCGGAGGACGCGGACCGGTCCGTTCAACTCGGTGACGACGAGATCGATGTCTCCATCACCATCGAGATCATCGAAGACCGCACTTCGATCCCGGTGAGGTTCACCGATCGCACCATCGGGCTCGATGCGTCGAAAACGATCGCCGTCTCGTTCCATGAGCAGAATCGCCTGCTCGTACTCGGAATCCATCGTGGCCCGGGTGGCTTGAGGATAGACGTGACCGTTCACGACCAGAAGATCCTCGTCCCCATCGTGATCGAAATCGAAGAAGCCGCTCGCCCACCCCAGAAACGGTCGACTCACCAGCGCGAGGCCGAACTGCCTGGTCCGGTCATCGAAGAACCCGGAGCCGCTTGAGACATGCATGGTGTTGGAATCACTCGAGAAATTCGAGCTGAAGACGTCGGGCAGACGGTCATCATCCACGTCCGCGACCGCCATCCCCATGGTGGCCTGATCGTACCCATTGAGATCGTGCGCCAATCCCGAGATCAGTCCCGACTCCTTGAAGACCATCCCGTCTTCGGCGTTCGATCGATTGAGATAGAGATCATTGGGCTCAGAATCATTGCCCACCAGCACGTCGATCAATCCGTCGTCGTTGAGATCGAGAATGGCGACGTTCAATCCGTAGCTCGGAGCGAGATCACCGAGCGGGTCTCCCGGTCGGTGAAGCCTCAGACGCCCAGCCCCGTCGTTTTCATAGAAAAGATCGGAGAGCGAGGGAAGACCACGCGGACCGTTGACCACTTCGATCCCCTTGAAACGCGCCGGCGGCACCGGCCTGTCGACATCGAAATCGACGTATCGGGTCACGAAGAGATCCAGATCACCATCGAGATCCAGATCAGCGAATGCCGCGCTGGTCGACCAACCGGGATCACCGACACCCCATTCGAGAGAGACGTCCTGAAAGGTGCCGTCTCCGAGATTGCGCAACATCACATCGGGCCCGTAACAGGCGATGAAGATGTCGTCGTGCCCATCGGCGTCGACATCACCCACCGCCGTGCCGAACGACCAGCGCGAATGGGAGATGCCGGAGGCGTCGGTGACGTCGGTGAATCGCAGCGCTCCGTCGTTGCGAAAAAGCTTCGCGCCAGGCCCCGATTCGGGAGCATCGAGCGTCGCACCATTGGGCACGAAGAGATCCCGGTCACCATCTCCATCGAAGTCGATCAGAGCCAGCCCCCCACCCTTGACCTCGATGATCTGAGTCGAGGGCGTCCCTCCGGAGACGGTCTCAAGTTCGATTCCCGAACCTGAGGTGACATCGGTGAAGACGAATGGCTTCGAGGACTCTTGCGAGCTCGACGACCCGACCGTGTCGTCTTCCGAACAACCTTGAAAAACCGCGACGAGAGATGTCGCGAGAAGAAGAGACTCCACGCGAGGTGCGTCACCGCCGATTCCGAAGCATCCGAAAGGAGATCTCATCAGCCGGGTCCTCCGCCAAGCGCCTGCCAGCGAACGAGCGCTTCCTGCGCCTCTGATTCACGCCCGAGTCGCGACAGCAAGGAAGCCTTGCGAAACCAGGATTCGGCGAAATCCGGCTGGATCTCGATCGCATTGGTGACGGCTTCGAGGGCCTCTTCACGTCGCTCGGCTCGAGCAAGCACGTCGGAAAGACGAATCCAGGCACGACGAAGTTCACGACTTCGCGCAGGCTCCGGTTCAAGCCGCCCGTACTGAAGCGCCAGTCGAAGCGACACCTCCGCATCCTCGAGACGGTCATCGTTGAAAGCGAGAAGCCCCGCCAGAAAATTGGGATCGGCACGTTCGGGATTGTCCAGAAGACACCGTTCCACCCGATCCTGAGCGAGCTCGGCCTCGCCTGCGTAGAAGGCGCTCCAGGCGACGTAGTAATCGAGAAGTTCGTGCTCGGCAAAATCCTGATTCAGGGCTTCGGACTTCAGATAATGCTGCAGCGCAAGCGCATGGGACTTTCTGCCATGGAGCGTCATTCCCTTGAGAAAATGAGCCCGAGCCAGTTCCGGTCGATCCCGCAGCACGGTCTCGAAGATGATGAGGGATTCATCCAGACGACCCGCCATCAGCAATTCCTTGCCGACCTTGAGGCGTGGGTCCCCGGGAACCTCGCTCAATGGAGGAGTGAGGTCCTCGGCCAGTTCCGTCGCGGCATTGCCGGGCTGCCCCGTCGACGTCGACTCCGACCCTCGATCACAGCCGATGAGCACGATGACACAGGCGTAAAAGACGCATTTGAAGCAGTTAAACGGTTTTCTAAGTGCCTGGGTCTGAAGTGGCATGATGGGGTCCAAATCCGATGAAAACGCGCAAACCGTTCTTAAGCCGACGGAGGAGCGGATGAGAATGGAATACTGATAAAGTACCTTTTTAAATGCCAACATGCGTTTGTTCTTGACCTCATCGGGCCACCACTTAATCTTATGTGTAGCACAACTCGCTGATTCAACCCCACCCCAACGAGATGTACATTGTAGATAGGAGTTCGTCCATGTTCCCAAAATTCGGTCTAACCGGGTTTTTGGTTCTTGCCACAGTCTCATGCGGGAGCCAGCTTCTGGCTTTCACAGGAGATGACCTTGTCTTGCAGGAACGAAGCGGAGAACCGTTTCAGGAACTGTCGACGGCACAACTCGATGCCTGGATCCAGGGACGAATCGACTACGGCACACCTGTCACGATCGCAGGCGGTCTCGGCCCCGTGTTCAACAAATCGAATTGCCAGTCCTGCCATGGCACCGGCTCCATCGTGGGCGGACCCGGCACGATCGAAGTGACCTTCTTCGGCGCTGATGACAAGGGCTCCTTCGTTGATCTGACGCATCTCGGCGGCCCGGTCCATCAACTCAGCGCCATCAACAGTGAATGCCACGAGGAGATTCCCGTGGAAGCCTCGATCGTGGTGAATCACATCACCAACGGCGCACTGGCGTACGGACTCGTGGAAGCGATTCCCGATGCGATGCTGCTCGCGATGGAGGACCCTTTCGACAACGATGGCGACGGAGTCAGTGGACGAGCCAGCATGACGGAGGCTCTGGAAGCCCCCGGTGTGATGCGAGTCGGAAAATTCGGCTGGAAGGCGCAACTTCCCACCGTGCTGAGTTTCAGTGCCGACGCGTCGCTTGGCGAAATGGGACTGACCAACCGTCTGCTTCCCGATGAAATCGCGCCAAACGGAGATCAGGCAATGCTCGACTCCTGTGACACCGTGGCCGATCCGGAGGACCAGCCTGATGCCAACGGTCTGGAATTCATCGATCGAGTCACCACCTACCAACGCTATCTCGCACCCCCGCCACAGACACCGAAGTCCGGCATGACTGGGGAGGCGATCTTCAACAACGTCGGCTGCACGGCATGCCATACCCCGACGCTGACCACTGCGGACGACCCTCAACTGGAGTCTTTCCTCAGAAATCGCGACTTCAAGCCATACGGAGATTTCCTCCTTCACTGCATGGGCACCCTGGGAGATGGCGTGCGCATGGGCGATGCGTTCGAATGCGAAATGAGAACCCCACCACTCTGGGGGCTGCGCTGGCGACAGGCGATGCTTCATGACGGCCGAGCGGGCAGTGGCGATTTCGCCGCCCGCGTCACCACCGCAATCAACGAACATGGACTCTTCGGAGAAGCCAGCGCCAGCATGGCGCTCTTCGCCGCACTCTCGCAAGGTGAAAAGGATGCCTTGATCCAGTTCCTCGACTCGCTCGGCAGAATCGAATTCGACTTCGACGGAGACGAAGACGTCGATCTCGATGATTTCCAGGTCTTTCAGGACTGCTTCGACCAGAACGGCGTGATCGTGCCTGACGACGCGTGTGCCATCGGCGACATCGATCAGGACGGCGACGCCGACCTCGACGACGCCGCCTACCTCATGCAGGCCCTCGATGTGACTCCGGACGACTGCAACGACAACGGCGTCGCAGACCTGATCGAGATTCTCGGAGATCCCTCGATCGACGACAATGACGATGGCGTCCTCGATGCCTGCGTCTGCATTGCCGACATCAATGACGACGGCACTGTCGGCGGTCCCGACCTCGCGGTGGTACTCTCCTTCTGGGGCACCTCGAACGCCGGCGCCGATCTGGACGGCGACGGCCTGGTCACGGGCGCTGACCTCTCACTGATACTCGCCAACTGGGGCCCCTGCCCGGGCGGCTAAAGAACACTCACGAACCCCCCCACCATTGCGGAAAGACCGCGCACAACTGCAACGACTCTGGAGCTGAATTAAAATGCGATTCACAATCGGACTCATCACACTCACGAGCATGCTCATTCCGGCAGGAGTGGCCCATGCCCAATTCAGCAGTCTTGAACTGGTCAATGAGACCGGCGACCGACTGATCCTCGATCCGACCTTCGAGTATCTCAATCTCGAGAAGGACATCACATGGGGGGACTTCGACAATGACGGCGACATCGACGTCGCCGTGGCGATGAAATTCGTCGGCTCGATCGAAGGCGGATGGCCCAACCTGCTGCTGATGAACGAGAACGGCGTGCTGACCGATCGCACCGATGAGTTCGCGACCGACTCCGACCTCGCCGGAGACGATGGATTCGCGGCCCCTACCAACGATCGAAACGTCGAAGCCATCGACGTGAACAACGACGGGTTCCTCGATCTGGTCACGGCCACCACGATGAGTGACGACATGGACTGGACCCTCGGTCAGCCCAGAGTCCATTTGAACATGGGCAACGACGGAAACGGCAACTGGCTCGGCTTCAGACACGAGCACCTGCGCATTCCCGAGATGTTCGCGGTCAACGGCAGCGTGGCGAACCCACGATTCTGCGACATCGCCTGGGGTGACTTCAACGGTGACGGGTACGTCGACCTGTTCTACACGGACTACGACACGCCAGAGACCAGCGGAACCTACTGCATCGACATCAACGGCGACGGAGACACCAACGATCCGGGCGAATGCCAGGCAAGCCCTCCGGAGAACTCCTCCGACGACTTCAACGCCAAGCTGCTCTTCAACTGGGGGGATGATCCCGCGGGCCCCGGTCCCGGCTACTTCTACGACACCGTCAACACGGTGATGACGAGCTCGGAACTTTCCACCGACTTCGGAAACGCCGCTGAAGCCGCCGACTTCAACAACGACGGCAAGATCGACATCGCGGCATGCAACACGCTCGGAGCCAACATCGTCGAGATCTTCTACAACGAAGGCAACGCACCCGGAACCGATTTCAACTCGGACCTGGTCTATTCCGGCGCACCCTACCACTTTAAGGTGGACGACCTCGATGGCGATGCCGACATGGACTTCATCATCATCGACGACTCGCAGGACAGATATGCGATCAACAACGGCAACGGAAACGACGGACGAGCCAACTTCACGACGTACGTGATCGGTGACTCGCTCAGTGAATTCGGAAACACGCCGTCCTGCTTCGACCTCGACAACGACGGCGACCTCGACTGCTTCGTCGCGGACGTCGACGCGGATCTCCCGTCGTTCTGCCCCTCGACCGGTCGACGCTCGCATCTCTACGAGAACACCGGCGTGATCAGTCAGCTCTTCGTCGAGAACACGCTGCCGATTCCCAGCTCGGAACTGACCGCCAGCTTCGACATCGCACCCGTGGACTTCAACGGAGACGGATGGATCGACATCTTCCAGGCCCGTTGCTCCGGATTCACCGTCTGGATGAACAAGCCTCCGGTCCGAGTCGAGTTCGACTATCCCGACGGCCTGCCCACCACGATCGAACCGGGCATCGAAACCGAGCTCTCAATTCGGATGACCCAGGTCGGCGGCACCGTGACCCCGGGAACCGCCTTGCTCAACTACTCGATCGATGGGGGCGCCTTCGCGTCATCGGAACTGGAGCCCCTCGGTGGAACCAGCTGGCGCGCCCTGCTTCCCGCACTCGATTGCGGCAGCACGATCCAGTACTACATGAGTGCCGAACTCAGCCAACTTCCGTTCACGGACCCGTCCAACGCACCGACGAGCGTCTACCAGGCCAGTCCTGCGACAGGACAGGAAGTGATCGCCGAATCCTTCGAATCGGGAACGGACGGCTTCACCACTTCGGCGACCGCGGGAACCACCGCGGGATTCTGGCAGCTCGCCGATCCCAATGGCACCTTCACCTCGGGGCAGCAGATGGCCCCGGATGAGGATGCGAGTGACGACGGCGTCCAGTGCTACGTGACCCAGAACGGACCGGAAGGTGCCACCGCGGGAAGCAACGACCTCGACAACGGGTCAGTCATCCTGACCTCCCCCGTCATCGACCTTTCCGATGGTGACGCGGAGATCTCCGTCATGGTCTGGTTCAACTGCGACGATGCCTCCGGCTCACCAGCGGACGCCGATTCGATGCTGATCGAGGTCACCAACAACGGGACCGACTGGGTCCTGGCCTACGAAGTCGACGCCGACACCAACGGCAACGGCCAGCTCGAAGGCATCGACAACGACTGGTACCCAAGAAGCTTCGTGATCTCCGAGCTTGTCGAGCCCTCGGCGACCGTCCAGGTCCGCTTCGTGGCCACGGACAATCCCAACAACTCCATCACGGAGGCAGGAGTGGATGAGTTCATCATCACACGACTCACCTGTGAACAGGGATCAGACTGCCCTGCCGACCTCGACGACGACGGCTCGGTCAATGGCACTGATCTGGCCCTGGTCCTGAGTTCATGGGGAGCCGCAGGAGGTCCTGCCGACATCAACGATGACGGCACTGTCAACGGTCAGGATCTGGCGATCATTCTGAGCGCCTGGGGAACCTGCGGGAACTGATTCCGACCGGACATCATCCGATTCAAGAGCCTCCGACGTTTCGTCGGGGGCTCTTTTTTTCATTCTTCGGAGCCGGGTGCATCGATGATGATCGCTCCGGCGGAACCGATCGATCGAGTGATCGCATCGCGCCCGGGAAACGACGCACGAATCTGCAGCGGAAAAGTCCGCCCGGCGACACCGAGAAGAAGCAACGGCTGCGACTGGGAGAGATAGGAACGAGTGCGAGACAGTTCCCCGGTCCAGAGAACCTCACCTTCTGCGTCGGTCACATCGAGTCGAACACCCTCACCACCGGCAGCGGCCATTCGACCCCGAATCCTGATGCTCAGAACATCACCGCCATCGGGGTCCAGATCGTTGCGAAGCACCAGAGGCACGTCATCCAGACGAGTCAGCACCAGGTCGTAATCACCATCGCCGTCGAGATCGCCGGAAGCGGCGGCTCGCCCGACGATCGGACGGGCGAGGTCGTCGAGCTGTTCGACACCCACTCCGCGAAAACGGCCCACCTCATCGACACCACGAAAGACCTGAGCGCTTTGACGATACATCTGCCCCTTCTGGACCCGAAGGATCTCGGGTTCGATGTGCCCGTTGACTTGGACGAGGTCCGGCAACCCGTCGAGATCGAGATCCAGTAGCAGCGTGCCGAAGGTCAGTGGATTTCGAGTCGGAAAACCGATGCCGCTGATCGCCGATTCATCACGGAAGGCGATGCCGTCACGCTGTCGATAGAGGGAGGATGATTCGTTGGCGAAGTTGCCCACCGCGAAGAGGAGTTCGCCCGTCTCCGGCTCTCGCGCGAAATCGACACCCATCGCTCCGGTCGCATTGCCATCGAGATCGAATGCCACGCCGAGGCGAGCGGCATCCTCGCTGAAGGCACCGGATCCATCGTTGAGAAAGAGACGATTGGCCGTGGTGTCGTTGGCGACGAGGATGTCGATGTCGCCGTCTCGGTCGATGTCGACCAGCAGAAGACCAAGCGCCTTCATCACCGGAACATCACGATCCGACCGGCGGATCTGCAAGCCTCTCGCCTCCGACTCCTCGGAGAGGAAACCGGTGCCGTCATTGACGAAGAGCTTGAGATCGGTCCCGGGAAATCCTGTGGGCGGCCCGTAGGCCCGTCCGAGTCCATCCAGCTTGAAATCGACCTGACGATCCAGATCCGGACTCCAGTCGACGTAACTCGCCACCAGGAGATCCGCATCAAGGTCTCCATCGGCATCGAAGAATCCCGCGGCGGTGGTCCAGCCGATTCCGAGGACCTCAGTCTGTACGAATGTCATCTCGCCCGTGTTCCGATAGAGAGGGTCACCTCCGACACGTCCGAACAGGACATCAAGTCGGCCATCACCATCGATGTCGCCAAGTGCCGAGGTGGTGGTTCCAGTGACGGCTTCCAGACCGCTTCCATCGGACACATCGGTGAAACGCATCGGCCCTCCGGGCGTCGTGTCATTCCGATACAGACGTGGCACGCCGCCGTAGTCGGCCAGGAGAAGATCCGGGTCCCCGTCACCGTCGAGATCACCGACGGAGACACCGCTTCCCATCGTTTCCGGAAGCAGACGTTCGCCGGTGGCACCGGTCGACTGGGCGTGAACAATGCCTGAAGATCGAGCGACGTCGGTGAATGATGCCCGGAATTGACCGAGCGGGGCCGCCTCGAGATCGGTGGCCGGCGCGGGAGCGAACGCCTTGCCCGTGATCTCCGAGGAATCTTCCGAGGACTCCGCACGAAGCAGAAAGACGAGAATCAAGACGATGATTCCCCCGATACCGCCGGCAAGAACCACCGCAAGGACACGGCGTTCACCCTCCGAGCTTCGTCCGGATCCATGTCTGGAGGAACCAGTCGTCATGGCGCCACCGTCTCACGGGAAAGGGTGTAGATCGCCTGAGGGTTCGCGGCATGATCGGCGGCAGGATATCGCTTTCGAGCCTCTCTGACCGCCTGCTCTCCGGCTTGTTCGTCGACGCGGTATCGCGCATTGAGCTCACGGGAACGTACCGCATCCTCGGAGCGGCCGAGGCCTTCCTGCGCCTGCGCACGAAGCCAGTAGGCACGTGCTGATTCAGGATTCCGATTCAACACGGTCTCCAGCATGTCCAATGCCTTCTCGTAGGGCTCGACATCTCCGGAGCTCGCCTCTCGCAGTTCCAATCCGGCCAGTGAGAGAAGCAGATCGTCGTATCCATGAAAATCGAAACCTCGTGCGGTCGCTCCCGGGAAACGGGCCGCCTGGTCGAACGCGAGAGCCTCGAGACGTTCGCGCGCGGAATCGAATCGACCTCGCTTGAGATCGATCTGACCCGAGAGATAGGTGATGCCCCAGGGCATCACCGTCGACCCGGGGACGGAGGCACGTTCAAGCGATGCGATCGCTTCGTTGAGACGACCTTCCCGCTCGAGCACTCGCGCAAGTCCGAACGCACCTTCCAGGCGGCCGAGGGATTCGACCATTTCAAAGGCCTCCTCGGACTGCCGGAAGCTCCCCTGCTTTCCGGTTCGGAACAAGCCGATTCCATAGTCGTACAGTCGTTCCCAGGCCTCGGCCGGAGGCGGTGTCGACTCGACCGAATCGTCAGCATCGAGTGGAAGAGTCACGGAGTCACGAGCGATCTCCACCGCTGGAAGCGTCTTCACCAATTCGGTTCCCTCGACGCAGCCGTAGACGAATTGCATCAACTGTTCGTCGAACTTTCGATACCGCATCACGACCTCGATCGTCAGCGGTCCACTGGAATCCTCGGGAACATCGAGCATGTAATGCGTGACCGATCCGGAACCGGGCGGGACCTGGTGGTCGTAGACCTTGGTGAAGATACGCCCGGCAGCTCGATTCTCGACCCGATAGCCTTCGGAGTCGATCACGAACGAATTCAATCGATACGCATCAGGATCGACCACCCCGGAGTCATCGATCAGACCGCTGTGGGCGATGATTCTCCCACCATCACGAACGGTCAGTTCCAACCAGATCTCATTGCTGTCCGAGGTGCCCTGCGTGAAGGCATGCCCGGTGGAGAGGTTTCGACTGACGACCTCCAGGAGATACGGTCGCCCACCGACCAGAGTGGGGATCTCGGGTCGCAACGGACCGATGAAGGCGCCGTCGATAACGCCCCCCTCTCTCAGGCCGATGATGTCGACCCGCATCGAACCTCGAAGGGCGGCTTCACTCGCAGCCAGACGCTCCGCCTTGTCCGGCAACTGGAGAAGTTCCATGAGCGCGGTGTTGCCGGAGGCGAACTGATGATCATGCACCTTCAGAACCGATGAATCGTCGCGAATCCGGGCGGCCATGCCGGTCGAAGGCTGCAGCGGCATGTGGCACGTGTTGCAGTCGGTGATGGCTTGATCGGGCCATCGCCACGAGTCGAGTCCGTGTCCGGAGACGCCGCTCAACCGCCATGAGTCGTAATGGTTCTGACCGGCCAGCCAGCGATAGTCATTGACATCCTCTGGAATCCATGCCTTGTGACAACTGCCGCAGAAGACGGCCGAGTCGGTGACCCCCGGCACGAGCATGGTGCGGGCGTGGAGTTCGGGCCGGGCACGAATCAGCTGACGGTTCACCCATTGCAGGCCGCTCCAGTCCGAATCGTGAAAGGGATAGCGTGTGGGTGGATGAATCGTCCATGAACCGTTTCCAGAAGGCTCGGCATCGACGATCGAATGACAGACCAGACAGTTGACACCGGCGGTGGCACCGGGAATGGAAGCCGGGTCGATCGAAGCATCGTCGAGACGCGGATCATCAAGAGTGCCGGAGGCGAGCAGCACCGGATCATGACACCCCGCACAGAAATTGGAGAGATGCACGCCGCCGATCCGTGCGTCTCTGGCGGTGGCGGCGTAGATGGGATTGTCGAACGATGAGAAGCGATGCGCACTCCCCGACCAGGAGGCATGCACATCGGGATGACAGGCGATGCAGGAAGCGACGTCGGTCAGATCATCGACCGAAATCAGATCGGTGCCGCTGATCCTGGCATTGGTGAGATTCATCCCCGAGGTGTCGAGATCCCTGATCAAGGGTTCACCGGTGTTGGAATGAAAGACGAAAAGAGCACCGAGCACTCCCGTTCCGACGCCCGCCCACCGAACACCGACGCGCCACTGGAGTCGAGGACCGACCATGCGATGTGCGATGAACAGCCAGACCACCACCAGCGGCGCCAGGACATGCGCCCACCACACCAGTGAACGGGAATCTCCATCGTCGAACGGGGTGAAGAGGCCTTCGATTCGCAACAGCAGAATTCCCGAGACGAGCAGCACCAGTGACGCCCCGAAAAGAACGTAGCCCACTCGCTTGGCGTTTCGATTCGGGGAACGCCGTGCTCTCATCAGATGACCGAATCCGTACAGCACGACGGGCACCACCAGCACCAGTCCCAGCACCACATGAATCAGAAACGCCCAGATCGAGAGCAGCGTGTCGGAAGGCGTCGCCGCGACTTCGGCGAAGAAACGGACGCCGAGCAGATAGATCGAATCGATCGACATGACCCCGAAACCCACCAGGACAACCAGCAGGATCCGACGCAAGCGGGGCGTGACCACGCGAAAGCGTTCGTTTCTTGACGACTCGTTCATCGTGACATCATCTTAAGGTCCAGAATGCCAAAAACATCATCTTCCTGCAGCGAAACGATGGTTGTATCGCTGCATCAGAGTGCGAGCGGAAAGATCCGGCCCATCACCGTCTCTCGAAGGCAGCGGTTCGAGTCGCTCCCCCTGATATGTGAAGAGATCCATGTCCTTGCACCAGCCGGCGAGGTTGAGCACCCAGTGCCTGCGCATGCCCGGTGCAGGCGATCCCAGATGCTCGGCGGTGGTGTCGAATCTGAACCTGATCTCCTCTCCCGGGCCGATGATGGCACAGGCGTCATCGGTCTCGGCGACGAGTTCGAGACAGGGTCCGAAGTTGGTGTAGAAGCCCGGCTGATGTCGGACGTCACCGTATTGATCACGATGGCCGTAGTCGTACATCGGCTGACGCTGAGGCCCGGTGCTTCGATGAGGAAATCCACAGAATGCGAGAGACGCACTCTGCATGGGCACCTCGAGACCTGACGGCTTGAAATCTCCCCGGACACCCAGGCGAATCCGGTCCCAGTAGATCTCCTGATTGCTTCGAAGACGCAATGCACGGCAGCCTTCGGGGAGCCGGGGAAGTGGCAGTGCCATCGCACGGGGCATCCCTGCCGGATACCCGAATGAGGCGGAGACCGTCACCCAGTCACCGGATTCGGTTCGTGCCTCGAGAGTCGGCGCCTCGTAGCTGCTGCCGGCCTGCCATGCCGCGAAGACGGTCTGGGAGTAGGGATATTCCACCCAGCCCTCGGCAAGCAGAACGTCGCATCGATCGATCGGTTCGGCGAACTCGATCTCGAGCAGAGAGGGTTCCCGAAGCAGACCGATGAATCGTGGATCGGCCGGACCCGGATCGACCGCGAGAAGATCGCCCTCGAGGACCTCCTCGAGAACATCGGGCAGATGGTGCGTACGGGCGGCTCGAGGTGCGAACACCTCGGTGATGATCATCGGCCTGGAGGTCGCTTCCGGGGCGGCGGTGGCCAGGCGCTCATCAAGAACGAGTTCCCATTCCTCCGGAACGTCGTAGACCGTCACACCGATCGAATCCAGATAACACGCCTCCTCCATGGGTTCGGCCAGTCGCAGTTCTGCCGGCGGTTCATGAAGCAGAAGCGACTCGAGCGGCCTCGAGGGCGCGGTCACGCCCGGCGAGACCATCGCACCCATGCCACCGACCCCGAGGACGTCGGTGATGAATTCGAATGGCGCATCCCCATCTGCGCGGGTGAAGACGAGGGGGCAGGATGAGATCTGTCGCTGGATCTCTCCGATACGGTGAGAACCGGAGGTCATTTGGAGTTCGGTCTGAAAAACGCCGTCGGGCCAGTCGATCTCGAGAAAGTCGATTCGAGACACGTCGCCCATGCCGATCATCTGCGGTTGCAGGCCCTGACCAGGTCCGGAACCGGAACGCCAGGTGGCCCCGGCCTGCCAGCTCGAGCCGAGTCGAGCCGCCCAACGGACACCGATGCCACTGGTGTTGGAGCGCATCTGCTGAGCGGGATCGTCACGCCCGCTGAAGAACACCGAAGCGTACGCTCCACGGGCGGGACGACCATCCACTTCGGTGGCGGGCCATCGAGCTTCGAGAGCACCATGTTCGGAGAGGGTCAGCACTCCCGGACCTCGGGAGGGATCAACCACGATCGATGCGATCATTGAAAGCGGTTCATCCGAAGCGAAGGATGCGAGCACCGTGTTGTCATGCGAAAGAAAGTAGAGGGCGTCCTCGGTCCGCACCACGAGTTCCTCGCGACCGTCTCCGGTGCAATCGATGGGGAGCAGATCCACCGAACGAGGAGACTCGAGACAGAGGACCTTGCGCCCAGTCGCCGACCATGAAGCCTCGGAACCGCTTGATCGCGCCCAGTTCGAGGCGATGCCTCCCTCCTCGATCGTGCGAAGAACCGGCAGACCGTTCTCCGTCCCGTACCGCGATGACACGGCGAGCAAGGGAGACGATTCGAACGACTCGAAGGCCGGGGAACGTGCATAGGACCAGAGTCGATCGTTGAGATAGACCGCATGCGGAGGTGCGTCATGGAGAACGATCAGATCGGCATCACGATCCAGATCGACATCCGCCACGAGCACCCTGCGCGACGGCCGGTCACCACCGGAGACTCCGGCTTGACCCGCGATGTCTCGATAGGTCCCATCACCATTGTTGTTCAAAAGGAGGTCGGGACCATCGGCATTGACCGCGAAGACGTCGAGATCCCCGTCATGATCGAGATCCGCGATGGCACCGTCGACCGTGTCGACATCGGAAACGGGCATCTCGAGGGTCCGGGTCCAGGCGCCTGTCTCTCCCTGGATCATGAGATGATCCTCACCCTTGCGACACACATAGGCATCGACCAGGCCGTCGGAATTGATGTCGCCGAACAGCATGCAGTTCACCGAGGTGATCTCGCAGAGGGGATGCTCTGCATCGATGCCCCAGCCTGAAGCGGTGTCCCCGGTCTTCCTCAGAATCGAACTCCTGCCCCGATCCTCCACGCCGGAGGCGACGATCTCGGGCACACCGTCACCATCGAGGTCGACCACCTGAAGCGAACCGCCCGTCTTGA
Organism: Planctomycetota bacterium; assembly: GCA_902521645.1. GTDB lineage: Bacteria > Planctomycetota > Phycisphaerae > Phycisphaerales > SM1A02 > UBA8087. The sequence continues at coordinate 14,953 of CABYSN010000001.1, read as the reverse complement.
AAGCGCGGTCGAGCAGTGGCTCCGAAGGTTCGAACGAGGACGCGATGGAGACATCGACAATGGGCGGATCCTCCGAAGGACCGGCAAGTGCCAGTGACAACGGGCCCATTCTCGTGTAGCGATACTCCGCGAGACGTGATCGGGGATTCAGCGCGAGTGATTCGAATTCGGCGAGCGCAGCGACTGCGGCCTTGTCGTTTCCGAGTCGTGCCTCGCAACGCTGGAGACCGAGCCATGAACTTCTCAAGTAGGGATCGAGCCGTGCGGCACGAAGGAAGAGGTCACGCGCGCGTTCGTACGCCCCGGTCTGCTCCAGCGCCTGGGCGAGAAAGTAGGTTCCGTAGGCATCCTCGGGAGCCTGTTCCAGAACGATCTCCAGATGCGTCATGGCTTCCTCGGGGCGCCCGAGATATTGAAGCGCCAGTGCGGCGCAGTAATTGATCCGAGGATCGAGGGGATGCTCGATCAGCAATGCACGGAAGAGATCAAGAGCGATGATCTGCGCGTCGTCGTCACTGCGGTTGAGAATCGAGATTCCCTCATCCAGTCGGGCGATCAGTGAACCGGGTCGCATCTCGACCGCACGTGCGAACGCGGTCCCCGCCGCCTCGAATTCGAAGCGGCCCATGAGACCGACACCCTCGTTCAATGCGTCGACGAATACGGCCTCATCGACAGGTGGAGACGGCTGCCGTCCGCACCCGTTCCAGAGAACGCATGAAAGCAGAATCAAAAGACCTGAAAGCCTCATCAGGAGTCCTTTCCGAGTCGATCCTTGGAACGCGCGATTCGTGCCGCCAGTTCGTCGGGGGCCGGACAGCCTTCGGCAGGTTCCAGATGCGAGTCGTTCAGATACGTGTGCGCCTCGCTTCGAAGATGCCCGAGCATGTCATGGCCGACACGACGTTTCCGCTCGGCGCGAAGGGTCGTCACGTCGATGGGGCCCACGACGATCTGTTCCCCGGGACCGGGCGAGGCCTGACTGAGAATGCGACCGTCCCAATCCACGAGCATGCTGCCGCCAGGCCAGGAGAAGGGCCCGTACTGAGACAGCGACGCGCCCTGGTTGCAGGCCACGACGAGGGCGGTGTTCTCGACGGCTCGAGCACGATTGAAGAGAGTCCACCAATCCATCGGAGCGGTCGCCCCCCACGGGTCCATGTAGGCACTCACCCGGAGCAGGATCTCCGCTCCGTTGAAGGCGAGCTGACGGATGGTCTCGGGAAAGAGCCAGTCGTAGCAGATCGCACATCCGATGCGGCCGATCTCGGTCTCCACCACCGGAAAGGGATCGCGGTCGTAGTTCGCGAGATCATGGGGGCTCGCATGCAATTCCCAGGGGATCCAGGGATTCACCTTGCGATAGACGGAGAGCAGGCCCTCAGGACCGACGAGCGCGGTGCTGTTGAAGAGCACGCCCGGATGGGCGGGATCGCGTTCGATGAAGCTCCCGGTCTGGATGTACACCCCCCGCTTCGCACAGAATTTCGCATATCGATCGATGTGTTCATTGGGCATCTCCACGGCGAGCTCACGATCGAGTTCCTCGACCGTGGGATACATGGGAGCGGCATGCGCGAATTCGGGAAACACGATGAGACGGATGTCATGAAAGGGCGCGTATCCCGTGATCGCACCATCGGCCATCTCAAGCATCCGATCGACACGGGAAGCGATCTGGTCACGGTGGCCGGGACAGTCGAAAGCCGTCTGGCAGCAGGCGGCATAGACCGTCATTCGGCGCACTCCTCGATCCATCCCTGCTGGATCGCTTCGAGAATTCTTTCGTTGCACCGATGTCCTTCACGTTCCTGAAAGCCGGGCAGCGCGAGCACCAGCGCCTTGAGTTCGGGAAAGGTGACCGCGACGGGATCGCCGTTCGGATGGGCATCGGCGAGCTCCTCGGCGATTCGAGCCACGTCGAGCCAGTGGTAATCGCCACCGTTCTCGTTCATCACTCACATCCAATCAGTGCGGAACTTCCTTGATGGCATTGCGATTCCAGGAGGGCACGCGAACCTCGATGGGCCCCTCACCTTCGATGGTGCATTGACAGGCGAGGCGTGAGTTGATTTGAAGTCCCGGGGCTTCCTCGACCCGATCCTCCTCGTCCTCCTCCGCCTCGGAGATTTCGCTCTCGCCCTTCTCCAGATAGACATGGCAGGTCGAACAGGCGCAGACCGCGCCACAGGCATGTTCGATGTTGATGCCGTTCTCGACCGCGAGTTCAAGAAGGCTCTCCCCGACGCCACCCATGAGATTCCATTCCGTCTGATCGGTCTCGGTGAGACCTTCAGGGTCCTCGAGAATGAACTTCACGGGAACGACCGGGGGACCGTGGGAATGACCTGGATTGCGCATGTGCATGAGGGGAGGCTCTCGATGCAGGTTCTTGGTGAAAGGAATCAACTTCCCATTCTAGCGGCTTCAGCGCAGGTGATACCATGTTCTGAGCAACCTCTTGCCGAATAGGACCACCTTGCCGATGATGACCACCCACCCTGCCAAGACGATACTGCTGGCCCTGATCATGATGATGATCGGTCTGACCGTGGGATCCGAGTGGAACCACGCCGCTTGCGGGTCTCAGGACCAGAGCTCGGCATCGATCGAGATCAAGGGCTGGGGTGAGAACATCTCCCTGCTCGAACAGGAGGACGGCACCCTCGTCTACCGGCTGGAACGACCAGACGGGACGATCGAAACCCTGACACCACTCCAATTCGCCAAGCGCCATTTTCAGAGAGAACAGAGTCGGGATTTCATCAATCGCCTCTTCAACATCACCAGCCCGATCGGCATCGCCTGGGTTCTGGTCGGATTGCTGGGACAGGCCTTGTTCACCGGCAGGATGCTGGTGCAGTGGATGGTCAGCGAACGCAGCGGGCGCTCCACGGTTCCGGTCATCTTCTGGTGGTTGTCCCTGATGGGCGCGTCGATGCTGCTGGTCTACTTCATCTGGCGCAAGGACATCGTGGGCATACTCGGCCAGGGGCTCGGGTGGTTCATCTACCTCAGAAACCTGTCGCTCATCTACGGACGAACCGGCAAGGAACGATCCGGCCCCGGTCTTGAAGATGACCCTGACCCGGAACCGGCCCTCGAAAGCGAGACTTCATGAGTTCGAAGTCACCGAGGACGACTCGACCGGAAAGCCATGGCCCGGAGATCCTGGGACTGACCAGTCAGGCTTTCGTGAAGGAGTCGAAGGCGCTGGGAATACCCAAGGTCGATGCCATCTCGACCTATCGTGACTTCTACCGTGAAGGTCGAGGAGATGGTGACTGGTTCGCCCTGGAAGACATGCCCATGGGCAGGCGAGAGGACGAAGGAGAGACCATCAAATTCACGCTGCGTCTCGGCTCGGGAGAGGACGTCCGGCATGAGACAGAATCAGTCCTCATCCCGATGCAGGGACGAGGAGGACGTCGGACCCGTACTCTCTGCGTCTCCAGTCAGATCGGATGTGCGATGGGTTGTGATTTCTGCGAAACGGCTCAGATGGGCCTGATCCGAAATCTCTCCTCGGCTCAGATCGTCGCCCAGTGGTTCGCGGCAAGACACATCCTTGGCCATGAGGTCAACAACATCGTCTTCATGGGCATGGGCGAACCGATGGACAACATCGAGCAGGTGATCGGGGCCATACGGGTGCTGGTCGATCACAACGGACCTTCGATCCCCAGTTCGAAAATCACGATCTCCACGGTGGGCCGGATCGACGGCATTCGTCGCCTTTCGGAACTGGTGTCCGAGGACGGTTTTCACCGACTCAATCTCGCGATCTCGGTCAATGCACCGGACGATGAGGTGCGAAATCGTCTGATGCCGATCAATCGAGCGATGGACATGGAGGCATTGCGAGAGTCCCTCCGGGCGTTCCCACTGCACGGCGGTTCGGCATTGCTCATGGAGTACGTGCTGATTCCGGAAGTCAACGATTCCCTCGAACAGTGCGATCGCCTCTGCCGCTGGCTCGAGCCACTGAGGTGCTCGCTCAACGTGATCCCCTACAACCCGAGAAGGGATTCACCATGGTGCGCGCCCAGCGAAACCTCGGTGGAGGCCTTCGTGAGACGAGCGACCGAGAACGGACAGTTCACCAAGAGACGCGGCACCAAGGGGCGTGACGTCATGGCAGCATGCGGCCAGCTTGGAAACCCCGAGATCAGAAGACGTCAAAGAAGATCGGGAAGAGAAGCAGCCTCATGACCTCCCCCCCCCCGCTCCTCCCGACGGAGGTTTCAGAAGTATCAAGAGGACTCCCGATCGAAGGCGCACACCCGACGCAAGGAGAAGATCCTCACCTGGCATTCGCAGGAACGCAGCACCCAGCGCACGCGATCCTTCGGCGAGCTGTTCCGGATTTTTCTCGGTCGACTCGCCCCCTATCGAGGAGCGATGGCGATCGCGCTCGGGACGCTCACCATCGCGACGATTCTCGCGCTCGTGCCACCCGTGGTCACCAAGTTCGCCGTGGATCAGGTCTTCAATGGAGAACCCCTTCCCGAGTCCCTCATCAGACTCGTCCCCGGCAGTCAGAACATCCCCAAGACCCCCGTCGATCAACTTCTGATTCTCGTCGGAATCGTCGTGGTGGTCTCGGTGCTCTCCACGCTGCTTGGAATCACCGGTCGGTGGAAGGCGACCCAGACGGTGAAGCGACTTCAGTCCTCGATGCGGCACGAGGCTTTCGACCACGCCTCGAGGCTGCCGCTACACAAGGTCCAGGAACTGACCTCCGGCGGCGCGACCAGCCTGATCAGAGAAGATGCCGGCGGCGTCGCGGATCTCATCTTCGCCATGGTCTACAACCCATGGCGCGCGATCATCCAGCTGCTCGGATCGCTGGCCGTTCTCGCCTTCGTGGACTGGCGCCTTCTGGTCGGAGCGGTCGCGCTCTTTCCATTGATCTGGTACACCCACCGCACCTGGATCGGACGGATACGGCCGATGTACCGGGACATCAGGATGCAACGCCAGGAGATCGACTCGCATGCCACCGAATCCTTCGGAGGAATGAGAGTCGTCCGGGGATTCGCCCGGAGACGCTCGGAATCAAGCCGATACGTGACCGGCAACCACGTGATGCTTCGAAAGGAGATCTACGTGTGGTGGTGGGCGCGCGGGGTGGAGCTGGCATGGAGTCTCCTGCTGCCGATGGCATCAGCGGCCCTGCTCTGGTTCGGCGGCAGGCAGGTCATCGAAGGCACCATCACCACCGGTGATCTGGTGATGTTCCTGGCCTATCTCGCAATGCTCTTCGGACCCATCGAAACGCTTGCCAACAGTGCCACCATGTTCCAGACCAATCTCGCCGGACTGGACCGCGTCCTCGACCTGGTCGAGGAACCCAGAGAGATGCCCGATGTCGAAGGAGCGCTGGAGATCGATTCATCGGATGTCGAAGGTCGCATGCGACTCGAGGACATCAGTTTCAACTATCCGGATGCGGACATGCCCGCGCTCCAGTCCGTGAGCTTCGATGTCGAACCGGGATCACTCGTCGCACTCGTCGGCAGATCGGGCGCGGGAAAGACCACCTGCTGCAATCTGGTGGCCCGATTCTACGACCCGACCGCGGGAAGGATCCTGCTTGACGGGGAGGACATCAGAAACATCAGTCTGGACTCCTATCGGAGACTTCTGGGGATCGTCGAACAGGACGTCTTCCTCTTCGACGGCACGGTTCGGTCCAACATCGGCTACGGCCGCAGAGGCTCCACGGACGCGGACATTCATCGTGCCGCGGAACTTGCCGCTGCGGATGATTTCATCGCGGCACTTCCAAATGGTCTCGACACGGTGATCGGAGAACGCGGATTCAAGCTGTCGGGTGGACAACGACAGAGGCTCGCCATCGCGCGGGCGATCCTGGCCGATCCGAGGATCCTCATTCTCGATGAAGCGACCAGCAATCTCGACACCGAGAGCGAGAAGAAGATCCAGCAGGGACTCACGGAATTGATGCGAGGGCGAACGTCGTTCGTCATCGCCCACAGACTGAGCACCATCATGCATGCCGACCTGATCGTGGTGCTGGGCGAGGGACGAGTCATCGAGACCGGAAGACATGAGGAACTCATGCAGACCAGCGGCGCCTACCGGAAGATGGTCGTTCTGCAGTCCGAAAACAAGGAATGACCATGCTTTCGATCAGGCGAGAGCCAGGATCAGGAATGCGACGATCACGATCCCCCCGACTCCCAGGGAGATCTTCTCGGATCGGCTGATCCCGAGAAGACGGGACCCCTGGGATTCCGAAGGTCTGCCCCTGTTCGAACGCCCCCTGTCATCACGCATGTATTCTCTGTCACTGAGGCTCATGAGACGCCTCCTTTCCTCTGTCGGAGATACGTCATGACCGGAGCCGGGTTCTTTGGAATCACCAACAACCCATCCGGCGCCCTTTAAATCAGGTTCTTTCGGGACTGTGCATGCTCGGAGCATTCAGATACTCTGAAGCGATGAACGAGGAGATCAGAAACCAGAGACGTTCGAAGACATCATCCGGCGTGCTGCTGATCCTGATTCCCATTCTTCTGGCGGGAGGCGTCATCGCGCAGCAGATGTCACTGTCCTCCCTGCGAAAGATACGAATACTCGAAAGGCTTCCACTCACGCCAGTGGAGTCGGCGATCCCCGGACCGATCCGGACGAATGGCAAAGCCGAAGAGATCCAGCGCCCCGGTCGTTCCGGCACGATCAAGGCGCTGTGGACCAAGACCCCGTCACTCTGGGTGCGGGCGGTCGAGGAGAAGGAGACGAGGGATTCCGAGGGAAACACGAGCTGGGTCACCGTTCTTGACACGACATCGTTCGTGAAATTCGAACTCGCGAACGGACCAAGCAGGATCCTGCTGGTACCTGACCAGGCGATCGACCCCTACCTCAAGAGATCCTGGCGAAAGACCAGTGGCAAGCGTCGCTACAGCGAGTATCGAATAGAACCGGGAGATGCCATCAAGGTCGTGGGGCTGGTCTCCGAATATCTTGGGACACCGGCCATCACCTTCGATGAAGAAGGCGAATATCTCCCGATCCTGTCCGACCGACCCATCAGCGAGATCCGCTCGGGGAAGGGAATCCTCGCCTCGGTCCTGGTGACCTTGAGCCTGCTTGCGATCAGTGGTGGCTGCGTCGCGTTCATGCTCTTCTTTCGCTTTCAGAACGCGCTCACATTCGTCGCGGTGATTGGGATACTCGAATCGAGCTTCCTTCTCGTTGGAAGCACTCTGATGCTCGCCTCGGACCTGCAAGCCTCTCATCGGTCGCTCACGGATTCCGTCGAATCGGCCGAGAAGATCGTCCAGCAGGGATTCGAGAAGATCGGCGTGCCATGGAACGGCAGTTGGACCGATGACGCGGCGTTCTCAATGGCGGCGAGCGCTCAAGCCCCCGGACCCAGACTCGTGATGATCCGTGACTCCCTGGCCTCACGATGCGCCCGATCGGAGGAAATTCGAGACCGCTTCCCACAATGGCTGGTCGCGAAGGGACTTGGACTCGGATCCACGCCTCGCATCGTCGACTCGACCGGCGAAAAAGCGGAGCTTCAGGCGATCCCACAGGCACGCCCTTTCTGGCTCTGGCCGACTCTGGCCATCGCCATCGGAGGGCTCCTCGGACTCATCGGAATTCGATGGGGCATGAAGGGGATCAAGGTCAAGCGACTCATCGAGAACATCCCGAGCACGCCCTGCGGGGATGTTGAAATCGGGATCACAGAGGTGATCGGCAGAGTGGGCTATGCAACATCCGGGGACACACCCTCGCTTGAAGGGCCGCTGACCGGCAATGACTGCGTGTGGTTCGAGTACCACGTTCAGGAATGGCGAGGGTCGGGGAAGAACCGTCATCTGCACACGATCGAAAAACGGAGCGAAAGCACGGACTTTCTCTGCATCGACGACTCCGGGAGCATTCCCGTGCTCGCGGATGGAGCAGGAATCATCAGTGGCAGATCCGCAAAGAAGAAGAAGGGACGAAGAATCTACACCGAGCAATCCTTGCGAGAGGGTGACCCGTTGTACGTGCTGGGTTCGGGAGAGATCGATCCCTCGACGGGAGATTCCCTGAGACTGGAGAAGGACCCTCAGGATCTTCCCTTCATCATCTCCAACCTTCCGGAATCCAGGATCAAGACCATGAAGATCACGGTGGCTTTCTGGATGATCGCGATCGGAATCGCCGCGGTGAGCTCGGCATTCCTGTTCATTCTTTCGTTCACGGGGACCGTCAGCGCCTTTCAACAGCTCATGGCGGCACTCGCATCCATCGGCACCGTCGCCATGCTCATCCTCGTCCTGCTCTACAACGACCTCGTCTTTCTCCGCCAGAGAACCTACCTCGCGAAATCCAACATCGAAGTGGCCTTGAAGAAGAGATTCGACCTGCTTCCCCGACTTGAAGACATCACCAGGGGATATGCCGACCACGAGAGTCGCACTCAGGAGATGGTCACCGAACTGAGACGTGATTTCGAACGTGAGCGAGGCGAGTCACCCGATGAAGCGGAATCAGGCAGCATCAGGACGATCAGGAAGATGCTCGCGATCCGTGAGGAGTATCCCGACCTGAAGGCCAACACCGTCTTTCAGAAACTGATGTCGGCCATCGTGAGTCTCGAAAATGAGATCAGTGCGCGGCGAAAAGGGTACAACGCCGCAGCCGAGCGTTACATGGCCAGACTGCACAGCATTCCGGAGATCGTTCTGGCCAGACTCTTCCGCTTTCAGGGGGCGCCCCTTCTCGAATGGAAATCCGAAATGGTGAATCTCGCGGATTTCGACCTGACGCCTCCCGCCGAGGAGGGCTCGAAGGATGAACGCCCGACGGACGAAAGCGAGTCGACGGAGGGACCTGCCGAAACGGATCACTCATGAACGAAGACCGGATTCACTCCGATGAAGTGAGTTGAATCGACCTGAGGCTCGTTGAAGGGGGTACGAACCTGCCGGGAGAACTGATCAAGCCCCTTTCAGGTGGGTGGCGGATCGAGAATGATCTTTCACTGATGAGATTGAGATTCGATCCGGCGCGGACCTGAGGGGAACGCTATAGTCTGACAGCCCCCCAATCCACTCACAGATAGGATTTCGAATGACCACCGGATCACCGGCCGCACCGCTGGAAGCCAAGACAGCGAGCGAAAGGAAGCCGTTCGTACTCTGGACGCTTCTCATGGGGATCATCATCCCTCCTCTGGCACTGATCGCAGGGATGATTCTGGCCTGGAACAGTTTCTTCAGTCCGCTGGACATGATCCTTCTGGTCGGAATGTATCTGGTCTCAGGATTCGGAATCACCATCGGTTTTCACCGATACTTCTCGCACAAGTCATTCGACGCTCCGAAACCAGTCGTCTTCATGCTGGGCGTGATGGGATCGATGGCGATGCAAGGCCCGATCTTCTGGTGGGTTTCGACGCATCGTCTCCATCATGCGCACAGCGATCACGACCAGGACCCCCACTCGCCTCATGCACCAGGCGATCACAACTTCCTGATGCATTTCTGGCATTCGCACATCGGCTGGCTCTTCCGGCCGGCGACGAGCCCGGTCAACAAATACGTCCCCGACCTTCGTGCCCAACCCATGCTCTGCTTCATCGATTCGACGTTTCTGGTCTGGGCCATTCTCGGAGTCCTGATTCCCACCGTCCTGGGAGGTCTCATCACCATGAGCTGGATGGGCGCTCTCACAGGCATGATCTGGGGCGGACTCGTTCGGATTCTGGCCGAGCATCACGCCACCTGGAGTGTGAACTCCATCTGCCACCTGTGGGGCGATTCGCCCTTCAAGTCGAATGATCACAGCAAGAACAACGCCGTCGTCGGTGTTCTCGCCCTCGGTGAAGGGTGGCACAACAACCACCATGCGTTTCCGACCTCAGCACGCCACGGTCTTCGTTGGTGGCAGTTCGACTCGAGCTGGGTCATCATCACGACCATGAAGAAACTCGGCCTCGTCACGAACGTCAAGGTGCCATCCTCCGAGCGTCAGGCGATGAAAATGAGAAAGACCGACCCGCCGAACTAGCCGGCACCCGCGGTCTTCACATGCTTTTGTTTTCAAATCCGGCATTCTCTCCTACGATGGATGAGCGGTTGTCCACTGTCTCGCACATTCATTCAGCACGCCGGAGCTTTTCATGATCAATTCCATCTCCAGAAGACGTTTCATCCAATCCACCAGCGCTGCGGGACTCGGCATGGCGGCGATGGACCTCTCGGCCATGGGGAAGATCTCTCCGAACAGCAGAGTCAACGTGCTCTCGATCGGAGTCGTCGGAAGCATCGGCGGCACCGACCGAAGCCAGGTCGCATCCCACCCTGCGGTGCAGATCACCGGACTGTGCGATGTGGATCGGTTCTACCTCGAAGACACCAAGACCAAGCATCCTGATGCCTTCACATGTTCGGATTACCGAGAAGCTTTCGAACAGCACGGTGACAAGTTCGATGCGGTCATAGTCTCCACCCCCGACCACACGCATGCACCCATCATGCTCACCGCGCTGGCCGCGGGAAAGCATGTCTACGGACAGAAGCCGCTCGTTCACCAGCTCGAGGAACTGGCGATGATCGACGATGCGATGAAGGCGAGACCGAACCTGATCACCCAGGTGGGCAATCAGCGCATGGTCTATCCGGGACGAAGGGCCGCGGTCGAGATCCTTCGCTCAGGCGTGCTCGGCAAGGCGATCGCCGGCTACGCCTGGACCGGATCACCGAACTCGGGGCATTACTTCAATTATGACCGAGTGCTTTCCGAACCGATCAGCCCGCCGGAAAACATCGATTTCGACCTCTGGCTCGGACCATGTGAAGAGACGCCCTTTCGCGAGGGACTCATTCCACTGAAGTGGCGATCCTGGTGGGAGTATGGAACGGGCGGACTGGGCGACTGGGGCGTTCATGTCCTCGATGTCATCTTCTACGGGTACGACGATCTGCAATCACCGATGGCGGTCAAGACTCATGCCCCGAAACCATCCGACGTCTTCCATACCTATCCATGCCAGTCGACGGTGACCTACGACGTGTCCGACAGTGACAAGTTCGCCTCGGATCATTTCCCGATCCATTACAGCGATTGCGGACAGACCCCATCACGTGCCGCGCTCGGACTTCCCCCCGGAGAATGGCCGGATTCCAACATGACGATGGTGGTCTGCGAAGGCGGAATCCTGACGTTGACGGCAGGCGGTGGCCTTGAGATCTGGCGGGAAGGTTCGATGACACCGGGACTCGAGATGCCGGACCTGCCGGAATTCGAACAGCTGAACCACTGGCACGCCTGGGTGGACAACATCATGGGCGAGAAGACCGAACTCAGGACACCATTCCCCGATGGCGTCAGAATCACCGAGCCCGCACTGCTTGCGCAAAAAGCCTCCAGATTCCCGAACACGGAACTGGTCTGGGATCGGTCCAGGCGCATGATCACAAATCACGCCGAGGCGAACGACACGATCGTCAGAAGGACCTACCGAGAAGGATTCGCACCGCCGACGGTCTGAACCAGATTCGAAGAGGAGCTGACATGACACCGAACGAGGAAGTTCTCAAGAAGGCTGAATTCGATGCCGACGGGATCATCAAGTACCACTGGATGAGCCTGATCCTCCTGTCGCTGTTCATCGTGACGATCCCGATCGCACTCATTCTGGCGATCATCTTCAAGCTGGTCCTGACCCGGGTGATCGCCTCCTGGGACTGCGTGCTCACGACGAGATCGCTCAACGTGAAGAAGGGCGTCTTCAACAAGATCGAGAAGACCGTGCCTCTCGAAAAGATCACGGATCTGCAGATGGCCCAGGGACCGATCATGCGGATGTTCGATCTTCACAGGATCTCCGTGGAAACCGCGGGCCAGAGCGGCCCGGGAAGCCTGATCAGCCTGATCGGCATCAGGAACACCGAAGATTTTCGCAGGGAAGTCCTGGAACAGCGAGACAGGATGGCACGCAAACCAGCCAATCAGACGAGTGCTGAACCAAACGACGCACTCGACGAGATTCGAGATTCGATGATTCGCATGGAACGGCTCGTTGAAAAGATCGTGCAGCAACGCGAAAAACCTGACTGAAAGACGTCCAGAATCCTCTTCTCAGCCCTCTCCGCCTTGCGGGCCGCTAGGGTCGCGGCTAACGTCAGCCATTCACCCACGGAAGCGCGGAAAGAACCATGCCACAGGCCGATCCGATCACCTATGCGTCCTACCTCAAGGTCCCCGAACTTCTGGAACTCCAGCAGCCGAAATCGTCACCTGAAGAACATGATGAAATGCTCTTCATCATCATTCATCAGGTGTACGAACTCTGGTTCAGACAGATGCTTCACGAAGGAGATCTTCTGAAGACGCTCCTCAAGGACGATCAGGACGAACTGGCCTTTGCGACACTCAAGAGAATGCTCACGATTCTGAAGACGATGGTCTCGCAGATCGACATCCTGGAGACGATGACACCGATCTCGTTCCTCTCTTTCAGAGACTTCCTCCAGAGCGCCAGCGGATTCCAGTCGGCCCAGTTCCGGGAATTCGAATTCCTGCTCGGCTACAAGCGCAGAAAGACCCTGAATCACTATCCGCCCGGGTCGATGGAGCACGAGGCACTGGCGAGACGCATCGCAGAACCCTCGATCTGGAACGCCTTCTGCGAATGGTTCAGCACTCGTGGTTTCGAGGTTCCCGGGCATCTGATGGACGGCACTTCTGACGAACCAACCACTGAATGTCCGGAATTCCAACCTGAACTGATCCGGCTCTACAGAGAACATCCGCACGAAAGAGCCCTGTGCGAGCACCTCGTGGATCTCGATGAAGGCATCCAGGAATGGCGATACCGTCACGTGATGATGGTTCAGAGAACGATCGGCGTGAGAATGGGAACAGGTGGCTCCGATGGAGTCGGATACCTGCGCAACACGCTCTTCAATCCTCTGTTCCCCGACCTCTGGGCGATCCGCGCGGAATTGTGACCGAAGACGGTCTCAACGCCCAAGGCCGCCTCGAGCACCGGAAATCTGAATTCGACCGGTCCGCATGTCCCAGCGCATGCTGTTGGCTCGCACCGGATTGGGGCTTCCAAGAGACACGACCGTGACCATGCCGCCCTTGGGCGCCTCCAATTCCGCGATCCCATTGGAGACGTCATATTCGAAACGTTCGCATTGGACATCATGCTCGCTGGTCCGGGCGTAGACCTGACCGCTGGACGTCAGTCGAAGAATCTCCGCCTGCCCTCCGAGATCCAGTCCGACATCGGATGCGACGTTGGAATCCACATCGGACTCGAGGGGGCGATCGATGAGCACCGAAAGTCGTGCCGAGCTCAAGGTCAGAGTGTCGTCATTCTGAATGCCGGCATGCAGCACTTCGACGTCCCCCGCCATCGAGATCACGTACCGATCAGCCACGGTCCTGGTCATGGACATGCCCTGTGTCCAGCTGAAACGGGTGGTTCCATCGGAGCCGAAGGACAAGGCCGTTCGCTCGACCTCCGCGGAATCGTCGGATGATTCCGAAGCGGGGACCCGATTCATCAAAAGAGATCCCTTGCCCTTGACCACCGCTTCACCGGTGGTCGCGTCGTATCGAATGTCCTCGCCCTCGACCCTGAAAAGGTCGGGATCACCGGCATGAGCCACGTCTTTCCAGGAGCGACTTTCCAATCGAGCGCCATCCCGTGCGAGCAAGGCGACCAGATCTCTGGAATTCGAGAACGCCGCTCGCGCGTTCTCATCCAGCGGAACACCCTCGGAATCGACGACCGGCATGGAGGCACGCCTGGAAAAATCCAACCGAAGAAAATCCGCATCCAGATCGTTTTCCTCGAAGGCATCGGGACGGTTTCGAACGATCACGTCGCCTTCGAGTTCGAGGGCGCTCGCGCCATCGTTCTCGGTGTCCTTGAAGCGCATGCTGCGCGCCCAGGTCGCTTCGAGAGAGGGCGGCATGCCCTCGAGATCGGGAGGCGAGGCACGACCCTTGTCGGTGATCATCAGTGGTTCGGAGAAGAAACGGAAACGCCCCGGACCCTTGGAGCCGGCGACCTTGTCGACGTCGTCGAAGCGGATCTCACGGAGTGCGTCGGCGATCACATTCCCGCGAAGGAGAACCACGTCGGCCTCGCTCGACGAGATTTCCACCTGCCGTCGCACCCCGTTTCCCGTGAGCGTCTCGCCCCAGGCACGCGCACCGTTTTCGAGCATCAGCTCGACATCGCCGGAGGCCACGAGTCTTCCGATCACCAGTTCGTCGGATCGACCTTTGTCGAAACGGACGTCAAGATACTCGGACCAGATCGTCTGCTGCCGGTCGGATGCCTGGACCCCACCACTCGCGACGAGATGCTCGGGATGCGGATCGCCCGAGGCATCGAGTCGGAGGACGAGGTCGAGTGCCCCGGCCATCAGAAGCCCCGGCTGGTTCAGACGCTCGGCGCGGACCGGAAGGGAGTCGTCCCCGAATGCGAGGATTCGCTCAAGCCGGGGAGGCGCGCCGTCTTCGCCTCCGCCGAGACGGACGTCGAGCCTTTCGGAACGCATCTTGAAATCGGTGCTCTTCACGAGGACGTTCGAATCGAAGACCGCTCGACGAAGGGTCTCGCTCTCGGGTTCGAATTCGAGATTGACCCCCTGCCGCCACGACAGATCCACCGGTGTCGAATCATCACGCGACCCGTTGAAGGCCATGGTCCCGGGCCCGTCAAGGCCGCCGACACCCTGCTCTCGCAGCAACCAGAACGCATTGCCCCGCAAACGAAAATCCGGACTGTCGACCATGAGCTGCTCGGTCTCGTCACCGCGCAGTTCGATGCGATCGATCTCGCTCTGATAGGTCAGACTGGAACATGTGGCGACGGCCTCGGTGGCGGCATCGACGATCTCGACACTTCGCCCGGAACCTTTCTGGATCACGACGGTGAGGTCATCGACGGATCCCG